>CALXTH010000091.1 GCA_944391365.1 uncultured Alphaproteobacteria bacterium
GTGAGCCAAAATGGATGAAGATTTGAATAAAAGTTCAGAGCCGCAGGCGGTTAATCCGGCAGGCGCGCCGGGATTAAAGAAAATCAAACGGCCGATTAAACGCCCTGTTGCCGCGCCGATGGGCGGGGTGCCTTTGCCGCCGGGAGCTGCCGGAAACGGTGCTTTCAGGTTGAAAAAGATTAAGCGGCCGATAAAGCGGCCGGTTATCAATCCGATGAGCGGCAGACCGCCTGGCGGAGAATCCGCGGCCGGGCAGGTTCCTGCCTCATCCATGGCTGTCGGCGGAGAAGATCCGTTTACGGCGGGGATTTTATCGGAAAGCAAAACGGAAACGACAGATGCCGAGATTAATAATATTTTGGACGCTCCGGCAGAGCCTCAGTCTTTTCAGTTGCCACAAAAGCCGAGTGGACCGACATTCAGGCCGGAACAGCCCCGTTTTGTCAGTGACAGCGATTTGCAAGACACACCAGCGGCATCATCGTTTATTCAGGGAGATTTATTCACCCGTCAGGCAGTTGGAATCGTCGGAATTGTCATGGTGCTTATCGGCTTTTTTATCGGAAAGTTTTTTTTTACGGAAGAAACTGTTGTTAGAGAAGGGTTGCAAGGGGTTGTGGTTAACCCTGAAGTTCCTAAAGGGCGGGCTCGTTGCGGGATTGCGGAAAAAACGCAGGGATGTGTTTTGTATATTATGAATCCGCAGCGGCAGGATTTGCGCGCCAGAGATTTTTATGATTTAGCGTCTCAACTGACCGGACGGCAGCGTTTTGTGATTGAAACGGGAAATATGCGTTATTCCAATACCAAAATCAGCCCGGGTGAAATTGTTCAACTCAATATTCCCCCGCTGCAATAGGCGATACAAATTAACTAATGCCCGGTTCTTGTTTCAGAGACCGGGCATATTTGTAAAAAAGATTTAAAACGCAAAGACGGGGCGGACAGACAACATGGTTCCGGCAGCGCTTGCTTTACTGAATTCGTGCACCATGGTGAAATAATTACTTGTGTTAGCCTGAAAAGCCCATGCGATATAGCGGGAATATTCTGTCGACGACCAAATTCCTTCATAACCAGAAGAAACATCTCCCAAAATTGTTCCTCCGGCTACACGAATACCATTATTAATTTTGGTAAAATTTGTTGTATTGTCAATATTGTCCAAAATGTCATGTGCCGGTAAGCACCATTTTTTATTTCCGGCTTTATAATTATTTGCTGCATAAGCCGCCGCATAATCACTACCCAGAGCGACCAGTTTTTCTGTATTGTTACAGCTGGCACTGGCTGCTTTATCGGTAATTCCGGTGGTTGTCCCGTAAATTCCCCAAGCAATTTCTTTGGCAATGGGATTAATTGTCATCACCCAGCCATTTTGATTTGCATTTTTTTCATAAACCACAACACCCAGCAATTCTTTATTAGTGAGCTTATTATTTGAGCAGCTACCGTCTGAATAAAATAGCGCTCCAACCTGACAGGTTGCATAATCTGGTTGAGTGTTTACTTTTTCACATTTTCCATTTTTCCAACCATAGCCGTCAGCACAATTACAATAGTTGAATTTTTCGTTGCAGCTATAATTGCTGCCGGTTTGGTTTTCTCCTGAACAAGTCAAAGTAAAACCAAGTTCTTGGCAAAGCTTATCTCTGACTTCCTCTTCATTCGCACCCAAACACGCCCATTTGTTGCCAAAAGGACATTTGACTCCTTTGCCGCCATTACAGGAGGTTTCGGTATAGCCCAAAGTGGTGCAGTCTTGCGTCGCCACACATTGAGCATTCACAGTTAAAGGAATAAAGGACAGAGAAGTCCCTAAGAGTAAAAATTTAATATTCATAACACACATCCTTCATAACATCACACCAGGATAGTATATCATACTTTAAAATATTTGTAAATCATAAATTCAGTAAAAAGACGAAAAATTATGTAAAAATCCTCTTCTGTTGTATAGGGCTGGAGAATATAGATATTTTTTTATAAACCCTTCCTGTCCTCCCCTTAACGGAATTAAGGCAAACGGGCGCCGTTTGATTCGCCACCGAGGCGGTGGGGCCATCGGTTAGCTGTTGGTTGATCGGGGCAAAGAATGCGGTTCAGATTGTGCCAAGTAATGTTCTGTGTTTTAAGAACACAGGATTTTTTGTAATCAGAAAGCAAAGGGTTGAAAAAAATTTCATCCTTTGTTTTATTTAAATATTTTATCGTCCGGTAACTTGACAAAAATTGTCAAATATGCTATATTGTTTTTATCATTCATTATTTTGTTATTATTAAAAATATTAGCATATGACTTTCAATAATTTGATTTTAACGGAAAATTGTGCGGCGAAGATCTTATTCAATAAAAACAGGGCAGCCAGAGCAATCAGAGAAAATACACCGAAATTGTATCGTATCGACGATTTATTGCCTTCCAATGCTTTATCGCCTAAGACCTTTGTTGTGTGGGCCGTCAAGACCGGAGAAACGACTTATGCCGGTATTCTGATTGATTCCGGAATCCGAAACGATGACGGGAACTGGGTTAACGCGGTCAGGATAAATTTCTGTGACATAAACATTCATGCCGAGTTGCTGGAAAATGATTTTGCGACACCTTATATCAAGGTTGTCAAGAATTCTCAAGGGCATTTGGGTTTGAAAAAAATTTTGCAAGTGAGTGAAGATCGCGAAGCGGCGCTCCTGTTGCAAAAGAAATTTCCGGATACACAAGGAAAACCGGTGGTTATGATTCGTACGCAAAAGAGAATCGGTACTTGTGGAAAATACAACACTTTCTGGGCGGTCTGGAGTGAAAATTGTTATAAAGCACTCAATCCGTATTCAGGAAACTGTTTTGTTTTTCTGCCACATGAGGTTCTTTGTGTGTTGGAAGCCGGAGAAAGATTTGACGGAAATTATCGTCTTATCTGCAAGGAAAACAGAAAACCCCACTGGATTTTATGGAGAATAAAAAAAGAGGTTAGATAAATTCTAACCTCTTTTCTTATGCTATTTTTCAGCCTCCCGTTTTAATTTTAAGAAATATAAGACACCAAACGGAATCGATAAGGCATACAGTCCGATACAAATTCCCAAGGTGAGTCACGGAGCGCTCAGAATAAAGCTGGCAAAAGCCGCAACCAGCAGCATCATCGGAATAAACATATAGCCGGGGACACGCCATTTTTTGGTTGAAATGGTCGGGATACGGCTGACCATCAGCAGCGCAACGATACACATCAGCGCGGCACAATAATAATTGTCCCGCAGCCAGAGCAAATCCGGGTTATCAAAAGAAACCATTATCGGGGTAATGCCCAAGGCAGCTGCCGCCGGCGCCGGAACTCCGACAAAAAAGTGGTGCCAGTACTCGGGCTGAGGTTCTTCATCAAGCATGGTATTGAAGCGAGCCAGACGCATGGCCATTCCGCAGGCAAACAGCAAGCAGAAAAACCAGCCGAAACGCGGAAAATCGTATAGTGTCCACTGATACATCAGAACGGCCGGTGCGACACCAAAGCTGACAAAATCAGACAGAGAATCCAGTTCGGCCCCAAATTTAGTTGAACCTTTCAGCATGCGGGCGACACGTCCGTCAAGTCCGTCAAACAAAGCAGCCAGAAAAATGCAGACAACGGCTTTAATCCAGTCGTCCTGAATGGCATAACGAATAGAGGTTACCCCGGAGCACAAAGCCAGCATGGTGACAATGTTCGGCACAATCTTACGGAAAGGCAGACCGGCCAGCCGGGGGCGGGTCGGCTGAAATTTTTTAAAATTTCCCATTATCTGAGCACTCCTTTAACTGCCGGAGCCTCTGACATCAGGTTGGCGATGACCGTTTCACCGGCAACCATACTCTGCCCCAGGCAGACCTGAGGTTTGACATCAAGCGGAAGATAAACATCCAGCCGGGAACCAAAACGAATCATCCCGAAACGCTCACCGGCCTTGTATTCCTGCCCGACAGCCGCATCGCAAACAATCCGGCGGGCGACCAGGCCGGCAATCTGAACAAAAGCAATCTCTTTTCCGCATTTGGTTTTCATAGCCAAAAGCTGACGCTCATTATCTTTGCTGGCTTTGTCAAGGGTTGCGTTGATGAACTTTCCGGGGACATAAACCGCTTTGGTCACGGCTCCTTCGGCCGGAGCGCGGTTGACATGGACATTAAACACACTCATAAACACACTGACCCGGGTAAATTTTTGTTTGTTCAGGCCGAGTTCTTCAGGCCCTTCGACTTCAGTAATCATCTGTACAATACCGTCGGCGGGGGAAACAACCACATTTTCAATTTCCGGCGTTACCCGTTCGGGATCACGGAAAAAATAATAGCACCAAACGGTCAGAATCAACCCGAGCCAACCGAGCGGCGCCCATAGAATTGCCAGAAAAGCAGAGACTGCCGCAAAAATGCCGACAAACTTCCATCCTTCGTTATGGATATTCGGCATAAGATAGCGGCGCCAAGAGATATCTATTGTTTTCATAATTTGAGAATCCTTATTCAATACTTAAGAGGTCGTCGCTGCCGTGACGCTGTCAACTGCCGCAGTCCGGCCTCTTAAGGCAATTTAACTCGTTAGCTTTTTCAGTTTATTGTCTTTTAGAAAAAATACAAGTTTTATCTTGCAATTATCGAAAATTGTCTGTATAAAAACTTTGGTAGGACGGATATGCACTTATGGCGGAACAGGTAGACGCTGCAGACTTAAAATCTGTTGTCCGCAAGGACGTGCCGGTTCGATTCCGGCTAAGTGCACCATTATAAGAAAACGCTCTCAGAGAGAGCGTTTTTTTTATTACAGCTGACATTTGACTGCCGGATAAAAAGCAGCCTTACTGTCTTCCGGAATATAAAAAAATCCTTTGCCTTCAGACATCCGGGGGAAAACACCGCAGGTTATGTTCGGATGTATTGTTCTTCCGCTGATGTCTGTTGTATAGCGGTCATTTGCCGCCATATACCATTTTGCCTCAAAAGGCGTACCGCCCAGATTTTTAAGCAGTTCATTGATGATGAGAGAATTATTGAAAATGTTTCTCATAACGGCTCTGGGCACAAGCCGGTATTTTTGCCCGGCAAAGATATTGTTTTGACAATATTCTTTTGCCTCCCGGGGAGACATTTCTTCCGGCGCCGGATTTATGGAAATAATATATCCTTTACAGCAAAAACCCCAAACTTTCCGTCCTGATGAAGCAGATTTGAAGCGGCTTATCAGACCATCTTCGTAAACAACCGGATACGGATAGAATTTTGATTTATCCCGATGCAAAAGCGAGAACAACAAGCCGCAACTTTT
>CALXTH010000092.1 GCA_944391365.1 uncultured Alphaproteobacteria bacterium
GTACATGCAAAAGCGGCTATAAATGGAGCGGTTCAACTTGCACCAAAGAATCCTGTTCTTCGTCCTACAAATATTCCTGTACTGGCACCGGCTACGCCGGTGGCGCAGGCTCTGCCTGCGGTGGCAAATATACTCAATGTACGTGTGCAAGCGGCTATGAGTGGAAAGATGGAAGTTGTCAGAAACAGATTTTAAACGGCGCACAAGGAGATTTGTATTATTGCAATGGTAAGGTCGTTGGCATTAAAACGAGTAGGATGAATTTTTATGTGGCGATGAAGGATTTGGACTATATGGACTGGAGCAGTGCAAGCAGTTCATGTTCTAGTTATTCTTTCTGTGGTAACTTGAAAGGAACGCTGCCCACCAAAGATCAATTGCTTACAATGTATAGCAATAAATCATCTTTAAATAGCTTATTACCGACAAACGGAGGGACAAAATTGACAGAATACTGGTATTGGTCGTCTACCTACTACGGCAGCGGTAACCGCCACTACATCGTGGATATGTCTGCTGGCGATGTGTACTATGACTACGACACCAACGGCAACTCCTATGTTCGTCCGGTGCTCGCTTCTTATTAGGTTTGGCTTAAATCCCGGTGTTTGCCGGGATTTAAGGTGTGAGAAAAAAACAATCTGAAGATTGCTTTTCTATGTCAGTTTTTACAACAACAGGGGGGAGTATGAATATTTTGAATCATACTCACCCGCCCTTGTGGGCGACCTTTTTTCTAAGAGAGGTGAATATTGCTAATTTTTCTGTGGATCGCCACGCCGGATTTTATCCGGTTTGCGATGACGATTCAGATGATTTTTTATAAACCCTTCCTGTCCTCCCCTTAACGGAATTAAGGGGAGGAATGCTGTGGCAAGCTGGTGCAGCTTGACCCGGTCAGTTAGTGGTGGAGAGATTGGGGGGCGGCATGAAGCGCACTGCGTGCAGATTGTGTTTGTGGAGAGAGAAAATGGATCGCCACGCCGGATGATATCCGGCTCGCGATGACCAGAGCGGAAGATTAGCGGCGGTGAACAGGTTTGTCTCGCGATTGTTAGTAAAAAAAGAAGTAAGATAGGGAAATGACGGAGCGGAAGGTAGCCGCAGAGAACAAGTCCGGCTCACGATGGCCGGAACGGAAGGGAGCTGCGCCGGATGATATCCGGTTTACAATAGTGATAAAAAGATAAGGCTCCCGGAGGGGAGCCTCTTGCGACAGACGTCAACCGTTGATTATTTCAGAAAATAATCACGCAGGTAGTCTTTGAGATCAGCAATATTGACCCGGGTTTGCGCCATGGTATCCCGGTCACGGACGGTCACCGAAGCCGGTTCTTTTTCAATCGTTTCAAAATCAACCGTCAGGCACAGCGGGGTTCCGACTTCATCATGCCGGCGGTAGGCTTTGCCGATGTTGCCGGTATTTTCCAGCGCGACGCGGCCAATCCCGAGTTTCAACAGGCTTTGTTTGATTTCATGACATTTGGCCATAATCTGCTCGTTATTCTTTTTTAGCGGGATGACAGCAACCTTAATCGGTGCCAGGTGTTTTTTGAGTTTCAGGACAATACGGCTGTTGCCACCCCCGAGGTCTTCTTCCTCATAGGCTTCGGTCATCACGGCCAAAACACCACGCTCAATTCCCATTGACGGTTCAATCACAAAGGGAACTTCCCATTTTTGGGTATTATCATCAAAGACGGCCAGTTTCTGAGTCGAATCCGGATTTTTATGGACATGAGCCGACAAGGGGAACTCTTCCTGGCCTTTGGTGTGGTTGCCCAAGTCATAATCCGTGCGGCTGGCAATGCCTTCCAGTTCTTCCATTCCGTGCGGGAACTGATATTCAATATCATAGCAGGCTTTGGCGTAGTGCGCCAGGTCATCCTGCGGTGTGGTATAAACATTGATATGGTCACGGCTCAGCCCCTGTTCTTCCCACCATTTGAGGCGTTCATTTTTCCAATATTCATGCCATTCGGCATCAGTTCCGGGTTTGACGAAATATTCCAGCTCGGCCTGCTCAAACTCCCGGACGCGGAAGATGAAATTGCGCGGGGTTATCTCATTACGAAAAGATTTGCCGATTTGGGCAATACCGAACGGTAGTTTACGCGATGTTGAATCGACAACGTTTTTAAATTGGGTGAAAATCGCCTGAGCCGTTTCCGGACGCAGGTAGGCAATATTTTCGGCATTATCGACCGGTCCGACCGTGGTTTTGAACATCAGGTTGAACGGACGGGGATCCGTCAAATCTGTCGACCCGCAGTTGGGGCACTTGCCGTCCGGAATATGGTCGGCGCGGAAGCGCCCTTTGCATTTGCGGCAGTCGACCATCGGGTCAGAAAAAGTATCTTCATGACCGGAATAATGCAGCACTTTGCGATTGGTCAGAATCGCGGCATCAAGCCCTTCAATGTCATCACGTTCATAGACCATTGCCCGCCACCAGGCCGCTTTCAAATTGTTTTTCAGCTCCACACCCAACGGACCGTAATCATATACTCCCTGCTGACCGCCGTAAATATCCGCATTCTGAAAAATAAAGCCGCGGCGTTTGCATAAAGAGACCAGTTGGTCCATTGTTTTTGCTACCATTATCTTATTCCTTTGCCAATTTATAATTATTTAACTTATTCTTTCTATAATATTTTTTTGGAAATTGCAAGCGGAGATACACAAAAAATGGTGAAACGGACGACAAAAGTTGCGTTAATTTATGACTTTGACGGGACACTCAGCACTACCGACATGCAGGATTATGCTCTGATTCCGGAACTTGGGATGGAACCGCATGACTTTTGGCCGGTTGCGAACAAATGGTCTGCCGACAACGGCGCCGATCAGGTGACCGGTTCAATGTATTATTTTGTTAAGACGGCCCGTGAAAAAGGGATTAAGCTCACCAGGCAGATGTTTAAAAATGCCGGAAAGAACATTGTTTATTTTGCCGGCGTGGAGGAATGGTTCAACCGGATTTCCGCTTATGGCAAAGCGCTCAATTTGAAAATCGAGCATTATATTATTTCAGCCGGGTATGAAGAAATTTTGGAAGGAACCAAAATTTATAAATATTTCAACAATGTTTTCGGTTGTTCGTTTGCTTACGGACCTGACGGAACACCGGTGTGGCCGGCGCGCGTGATTAATTATTCAACCAAAACCCAGTATCTTTCCAAAATCAATAAAGGACTGGGCAAGCTGGAGGATCGTCTGGTTAATGAATTTATGCCTGATGAAAAGCGCCCTATTCCGTTCCGGCGGATGATTTATTTCGGTGACGGGAGCACCGATATTCCGTCTATGAAGCTCACAAAGGAGCGGAACGGAACGGCTATTGCCGTTTATAATCCCAAAGATCACAGTTCAGTCTCGAAGAATAAGGCTCTGAAACTTCTGAAAGACGGGCGGGTTAATTTTGCTCTGCCGGCCGATTATCGTGAGGGAAAGCAAATCGATAAAGTGATTAAAACAATTTTGGACAAGATAGCTAAAGAGCGGGATTCGGAAATTTTGCAAGCCAAGGAAGAAGCCAAAAAGAAAAAGATTCAGATTGCGGCCGAGGCTGTCCGGGCACAGAGTATCAGCAGCTTTAATTAATTGCGGCAAACCGGTTTTGAAAAAAGTGAATTATTCCTTTAATCCGGCTTTCAAGTAACGTATCATATATTCACGATACATTGTGCCGAATTTGGCACCATATTGTTTTTTCAGACTTTTTTGGTATTCTTCGGGCAGATCTTCCAGTGTGATGTTTTCCAGAATGTTATATATTTTGGTTATGTGGGCGCAAATTTTTTCAAAATCATTATTTTTGCATGATTCATTTAGCCCCCATTCGCCATAATAATCCGCATAGAAACAGCGTAAAAACATTTTCAGGCGTTGAGGATTACGGTAATTATCGCTTATTTTTTTTACAAACTCGTATTGCTTTGGCAGCTTCATTTCTTCAAACTGGCAAACGCGCATATGTTCACGGCAGAAAAGGAGTGCAAAATTCCGATAATCATTGGGAAGCTTTAATCTGTCGCTCAGGTTGTTAATGAGTTCCAATCCCCGGAGATCATGATTGTTATGATGCGGTAAAATATCCGGCGGTGTATTGCCTTTTCCCAAATCATGGGTCAGGACAGCCCATTTCACGATATCACTGTCATTTTGCACCCGCGTTAAAGCACACATGGTATGTTTGAATGCGTTTCCGGAGGGGTGATATTCTTTGATTTCAGGGGTATTAACCAATTTCTGAAGTTCGGGAAACCATTCTTCCAAACCGTTAATTTCAGCCAGTCCTTCAAAAAATCTGGCTGAGTTGGATTGGGGCTGCAAAGCTTTTTGAACCTCTTTCCAGACCCGCTCCGGCGGCAGATATCGCAACATTTCCGCCGCGACCATTTTTCTTAATATCTCTTTGGTTCCGGGCTCAATTTCAAAATCCAGAACCGCGGCAAAGCGAAAGGCCCGCAAAATTCTTAACGGATCCTGTTTGAAATTTTGTTCATCGATAATCCGGATAATTTTATTTTCAATATCCTGACGGCCGTTAAAATAATCGGTTATTTCTCCCGTTTCTTCATCCAGCGCGAGGGCATTGCATGTAAAATCACGCCTTAAACAATCATCATACAACGTAATCTCCGGAGAGAAATCAAACGTAAAATCAGTATGTTTGCATCCCGTCTTTTTTTCTGTTCGTGCCAGAGCATATTCATCATTGGTTTCCGGGTGCAAAAATACCGGAAAATCCTTTCCGACCTGTTTGTAGCCCAGGGACAGCATTTCATTCACGGAAGCGCCGACAACCACAAAATCTTTATCATGCGGCTGTTGACCTCTTAACAGATCTCTGACATAGCCCCCTATAATATATTTTTTCATTGCAATCTCCGCCAGTTGTAAAGATTTCAATCAATATTACCGCATTTTGCCGGCGAAATATCAGAGGTTTTAACCCCTAAACAATTTTGCAAAAATTTATCAAATAACCGCCAGTTGACACCCTGTTTATCAACAAAAGTATATGTTTTATCAAACTCTGATTTTAAAAACGCGTCAAAGACGGGAATACTTAAAACCGTTTCTTTTTCAAAGCCCTGTGATTTCAGGCCAATAACCTCTTTTAATCCTGACACAACGTTGTCCGGCAGCAAAGCTGACAATTCAGCCAGCGTATCTTCCAGTTTGAGCGGTGGTATTTTATCAAATACATAAACATATTCGGCATTAAGCATTCCCCGCATGGAATAAAGATATTTTTTGTATGTAATCTGTTTGCCTTCCACAATATAAAGTTTGTAATTGCTTTTGGCCATGGAAAAATAATGATAAAAAAGTTTTTTCCGGCTGAAATTGTTGTTTATATAAGATTTCAGCTCAATATTATTGTCGCCCAAATAAACAATCGGGGTGTTTAACCACTCTATGGTCGTCGGATTTGAGGATGCCAGTAATTTCAAATATTTGAAAATGTCAAAGCCGCACATGTCAATAAGGGAATCCCTGACCTCATGCGGTTGAAATTTTTCATCAAAAGCGGCCGTAATGACATCTTCCGGTTTATTCAGCGTTATATATTCTTCCAACGGACGATAAAATACAAAACGAATATCATAATCGCTGTCCTGGCTGTCCATTCCCCAGGCCCGGCTGCCGTTTTCTACCGCGAATAAGATGCTGATATTATATTCCTTTTCCAGTTTTTTTAGTAATTTTACAATTTCATTTTTCATCGAATCGCCTTTTTATATCGGAAAATCACACGTGCTTAAAGAGCATTCCGCTTCATTTGACTTATCAGGAAGGACGCATTTTTCCATGCATTTCTCATATGTTCCATCGGCATAACTTCCAAAGAAAAACAAAAATCCAATCATCAGTAAAATTATAAAAAATATATAAATCAGGACACTCAACCCGAAGATCCTGAAAAAGAAGCGCATTATCTTTTGAGCAATTTTTGTGGTGTTTTTTTCTTTTAGTTTTGCCGGTATCATATTTTGTATAATGGTCTTTCATCCCCTTGTCATTCTTTAATTTTGTGGGTATTTATGATATCATGATTATTTTATTTTGCAAGGATTTCATTGGCTAAAACGGTATTTTGGCTTTTTTACAGATTATTATAATTGTTTTCAGTCAGAGGAAGGCATCCCGTGCCATCAACAGATTAAGTAAGACAAATTCATCCTGACAAAATTGGCATTTATTCGGTCTCCGGGGATTAATCACATGCCGGAGGATTTTTCTTTTACTGCTCTTTTGGAGAAGTCGTTTATTTTTGGAGGTCAAATCTTATCGGGGCAATATTTAATATCTCATATTTGTCTCTGAATAATATTTTTATGAAATTGAAAAAAGTGCTTGCAAAAAAATTTTTTTTAGCATAAGTATTGTTTGTCTTGGCATGAAAGGGAGGCTTTTCTGTCAAGGGAAAATATTGGGGTGTCGCCAAGTGGTAAGGCATCGGTTTTTGGTATCGACATTCGTAGGTTCGAATCCTGCCACCCCAGCCAAGATAGGTAGAGGTTAGATTTTTGAGTCTAACCTTTTGTTTTTTAAGGATATTTTGTGGTTCGTATAATATGTTTTCAAACCTAGCCTTTTTTACTGCCTATACGAACAAGCTTTCACAACTATCTTTATTTTTCAATAACTTAACCAGTTCGAATACAGTTTGTCGTTTTGGGATTATTTTTTAGAAAAAGTCGGATTTGAAACCGCCTAAAATAAAAATTTTTGACGTTACCGACGATTTATTTTGGCTCCGACGGCTAGCCCCAGAGGTTACAGCATACGGCTCTGGCCTGCTGGTTGTCGCACCTGTACTCTCCGGTCGGGATATGCCTATCCTCTGCCCCACATCGGCTAAGCTTAAAAATGACTAGTCAAAATTGAAGGAGCCCTTTACGTGCAGGCTTAAAATAGATGTATGCGTTTTTAGTAGATAATTAAATTACAAAATAAACCCTAAAACCAATCTTTTATAAAAATGACCCCTTGCCTTTAAGGGCAAGAGGTTTAAAATGTTACATTTTAAGTCTTACTATTTACTTTAAACGGTAAGTTCCTTGTTCTCCTTCAACTTTCTCCAAGGGATATTTA
>CALXTH010000093.1 GCA_944391365.1 uncultured Alphaproteobacteria bacterium
CAACAAGGGGGAAGACAATATTCTACAACAATAATAACGACTACATATTTAGGTGAATGTCAAAGATATGCTTCTTCGGCGGAACGACAGGAGACAAATTGTCGATATGAATGATTTTTGTTTTTGATTCTTTATGAATAATAGTAAAAAATGGGACTGCAAGAGAGGCAGTTCCATTTTTTACCGGGGATGATAATTGGTTCAGGGAAAGAAAATAGGGCTTGCGAATCTTTGGGGGATTGAATATGATAAACAGAGTTTCAGTTTGAGAAGAAAGAAAGGCTTGTTGTGAGCGGGGTTGAGGTTGTTAAAGTTAAGCCGGAAGATGACGGAATGCGGTTGAACCGCTGGTTTCTGAAATATTATCCGGGGTTGAGTTTGGGGCGCCTGAACAAGCTTTTGCGCACCAGGCAGATTAAGGTCGACGGACAGCGTGCCGAGGCCTCGCTTAAGCTGGTTGCCGGACAGGATGTACGGGTTCCGCCGTTGGACAGGGAGAAAGAAACAACCGCGCCGAAAAAGGGTTTTGTTTCGGGTAAAGATTGTGCTTTTATTCAATCTCTGGTGATTTTTAAGGACAAGAATATTCTGATTCTGAACAAGCCGTCCGGTTTGGCCGTGCAGGGCGGGACAAATACGCTCCGGCATGTGGACGGAATGTTGGAGGCTTTGAAATTTGAACTGGCAGAAAAACCGCGTTTGGTGCATCGAATCGATAAAGATACCAGCGGGCTTTTGGTTTTGGCGCGCAACCGCAAATATGCCGAATTGTTGACGAAGGCTTTTCGAGATCATCAGTTGCAAAAAACATATCTGGCGTTGTGTTTCGGTGTGCCGGTGCAGAAAACGGGCGAAATCAGGACAGGTCTTTTGAAAGACGGGGAAAAAATGGCGGTTTCGTCGGAAGGAAAAGAGGCGGTGACTTTATATCGCGTTATTGATGAGGCCGGCGGGCGGTTTTCACTGATTGAGGCGATGCCTTTGACCGGGCGGACACATCAGATCAGGGTGCATTTGGCGCATATCGGTTGTCCGATTGCCGGTGATGAAAAATATTTTGGTCGCGAGCGGCAAAAAGTGAATGTGTTTGCGGATAAATTGCATTTGCATGCATACAAAATTAACTTATCGTCTTTATATAATAAAAAAACAGAGTTTAAAGCGGCTTTGCCGGTGTATTTCAGAGAAAGCCTGGCGGCAGTCGGAATTGATTTTAAGGAGTAAATCAACATGCGTTTTGTTAAACTGATTATGAAAATCATTATCGTAGTGTTGCTGATTGTGGTTATCGGCGGGTTTTTGTTTATCAGAAATTTTGATTTGAATAAATATAAGCCCTATCTTGCCGAACTGGTTTATGAGCAGACGGGGCGGACGTTGGAGATCAACGGCGAGGCCAAGCTGGCGCTGAGTTTTATTCCGACGCTGGTGCTGAATGATGTGTCATTGTCCAATGCGACGTGGGGGGCTTATCCGCAGATGGTCAGTATCGGCAGTCTGGAGGTCAAGCTGTCGGTCTTGCCGTTGCTGAAACGCAAAATAGAGATTGATAATGTGACCGTGGTTAATCCGGTAGTTAATCTGGAAATTGCGGAAAACGGTGAGCCAAACTGGAATTTGGTGCCCAAGGCAAAAGTTGATCCGAAAACGGCGGCGCTGCTGAAAGATCAGGCGATTGCGACCGGTTTGGTTGATGCTAAAACCGCAGACAAAGCGGCCGAGGTGCTGACTGAGAATCCGCAGATGATGGCTTTGGCCGGTTTTGCCGCTAAAAATGTGTTGATTGAAAACGGTGTCTTTAATTTTGACAACCGTCAGTCCGGCAGTGCTTTGAATGTGGAAATCAGTCGTTTTGCGATGTCGGTGCCGAGTTTTGATGATGAGGTGACGGCGGAGTTTGATGTTTTGGTCAACGGGCAGCGTGTCAAGGGAAACACGGTTTTTGGTTCTGTGAATACATTGTTGTCCAAACCGTCACTTTTTCCGGTCAAGCTTGACGCCGAGGCTTATGGCGTGAGCCTGACGGCGGACGGTATTGTTGCCAATGCACTGGAAGAACCGGAGTATGCGTTTAAGATGACGGCAGTTAATCCGGACGGAAATTTCGGGGCTCCGGCGGTTAAGTTTTCCGGTGATGTCGGTGGCAATGTGAAGAAAATCGGCGTGGATAATCTGAACCTGGATGTGAACGGCAATGTCTTGACCGGGACGCTGCTGGTGCAGTTGCTTGAGCCGTTGCCGTATATTGATGTGCGGCTGAACAGCGACAGTTTGAATCTGGCAACATTGATACCGGCTCAGAAAACAGCATCGGTTTTGCCGGCGTTGATCGGTGAGGCGCAGGCGGCTGAGTTTGTGCCGAATGAGAAGATTCCGTATGAGATGTTGCAGCAGATTAATGCTTATGCGGTGCTGAATGTTAAATCGCTGGCGGTTAATCCGGAAATTGTTCTGAATGATGTCAATTTGACGGCGTTGTTGCTGAATGGCATTTTGGAAGTGAAACCGCTGACGCTGAATGTCGGTGGTGGTTCGGTTGAGGCTAGTGCCAAGGTAAACGCCTGCACCAAGGATATTCAGCTGGCCGCTGTCAGCAAAGGAGTGATTGTGCAACAGCTTTATGCGCCGCTGAAGGCTTCCGGTAACGGGAAATTCGGTATTGTTGACGGCGGAAATGTTGATGTTGACCTGAACCTGACAACCCGCGGCGAGACATATCGGCAGGCGGTTGAGAATTTGAACGGACGGGCGATTGTGATTGCCGGAGAATCCGTGGTTCGTCCGGGTGATCTGGAGCTTCTGAGCGGGAACTTTATTGTGCAGATTTTGAAAACACTGAAGCTGGATAAGGCTGAGAGGGCTGATATGAATATGAATTGTGCCGTGGTGCGGACGGATATTGTCGGCGGTGTGGCCAATTTCCCGAAGGGGATTGCGTTTAGTGCCAAGCAGCTGAATTTGGTCAGTGACGGGAAACTGAACCTGAAAAATGACGGATTGGACTTTACGGTTCGGCCATATTCGGGGCAGATTGTTGATGCCAATCTGGCACAGGCGCTTTCCTCATTTATCAAAATCAAAGGGACGGTCGAATCTCCCAAGATTGTTTTGGATGATGCTCAGGCCATTAAAGCTTTGGTCGGGGTGGCGGCTACGGGCGGGACTTCTTATCTGGGGTC
>CALXTH010000094.1 GCA_944391365.1 uncultured Alphaproteobacteria bacterium
AAGAGGTTGTTTCAATCGCTGTCGCTCTTTGACAACCTCAAGTCTCATTGCTTGGCTCGAAGAAACAGTCTCCCGGACTGTTTCCATCTTCGCAGCCAGCAAGAGAAGAAATACCGGGAACAAACCACAGCGTCCCTCCCCTTAATTCCGTTAAGGGGAGGACAGGAAGGGTTTATAACAAATCATCTGAATCGTCATCGCAAGCCGGATGACAATCCGCATGGCGATCCACAACCTGAAGTAGCTTCACCCAGTTGATTAACTGTTAAGAAATTGGGACATAAAACGCACTGCGTACATATTGTGTTGACTAAGCAAAGGCTCCCGGATAAGGAGCCTTACGTCTCCTATACACCCCTTTCACTTTTACCACGATGTCAACACCGGCCAAACGTAGCCATGATTGCTATCATTATACCAGCCGGAAGAACCAGTAGACATATAGAAAAGAGAATAATAACCATAACCATCCTCGGTAGAAGACCAATATTTATCTTCTATTAATTTTATTCTTACGGAAGAAAAAAGCAAGTTATTTAGAGAGAATTTATTATTGTATATTGTAATTAACTGATCTTCAGTTGGTAAAGTTCCCTTCAAATTGTCACAAAAACTATAATTTTGACATGCCCTATAGGCACTCTCCCAAGTCATTTTTCCTAAATAATCTGTTGCGACATAGAAATTCATATCTGGAGTTTTAACCCCAACCACAGCACCATTGCAATAATATAAATCTCCTTGAGCTCCATTCAAAGCTTCTTTCTTTTGACAACTCCCGTTCTTCCATTCATAGCCGCTTGAACACGTACATTGAGTATATTTGCCACCACAGGCAGAGCCTGCGCCACCGGCGTAGCCGGTACCAGAACAACTATATTTAAATCCGTTCTCCGCACAAACCGTAGATTCATCTTCGGCACAAAACCATCCCGAACCAAACGGACACTTGACACCTTTGCCACCGTCGCACGAACTTGCCGTATATCCAAGCGCAGCACAATCCTGTACCGTGACACACTGTCCCAAAGCCAAAGCAGGAAAACAGGACAAACTTGTCCCTAATAAAAAATAAACTTGAAACTTCATGACACACATCCTTTATAACATCACACTAGGATAGTATATCATATTTTAAAATAATTGTAAATCATAAATTCAATATAAAGACGAAAAAATTATGCAAAAAGAAAGACCGGTTCTTTCAACCTGACAAAAAGGCTCAGAATAATAAATCCTGAGCCTTTATCTCTCCGCTGGCACAATCTGAGCATCGCGCCTCATGCACCGCCGGACAAGCCGCCGCTAACTGATCGGATCAAACGGCGCCCGTTTGCGCCAGCTTAATCAGCTTCCTGATTATTGACGAATTTCGGCAACCGCGCGCCACATTTTTTCAATATTATAAAATTCCCGAACCTCGGGCTTAAAAATATGAACAATCACATCAAACGCATCAATCAGCACCCAGTCGGCCTTTTCCATTCCCTCTGCCGCAGATTTATACCCCGCCGCTTTCAGATTCTCCTGCACTTTTTCCGCCAAAGAGGCCACATGGCGCTGCGAAGTCCCGCTGGCCACCACCATAAAACTGGCAATAGACGTTTTTCCTTTCAAATCCATCACCACAATATCTTCCGCTTTATTATCATCTAAAGTTTTTGAGACAATGGCTAAAATTTTTTCGTCATCTTCCATCTTTTCTATTTTTTCAGCAGTTTCCTTAACCACGACAATCTTCTCCTAATCCAAAGGTGACCATGCTTTTTTGACACCGGTTTCTTCAGGCCGCACATCGACGGTTTCCTCTGTTTTTTTGCGCCTGTCCCGGGTAACAAATTGACTGACCTCACGCAACGCCGCCATCAAATTTTCGCGGGCAACGGCAGAAATCGCCACAACCTTCTTGCCACAGGCTTTTTCCAAAGCCTTTTGCTTCTGCGCAACCTCATCTGCCGGCAAAGTCTCAATCTTGTTCAACACCACAACTTCCGGCTTATTTGCCAGCTTGTCATTATACAAATCCAGCTCCCGACGGATTGTTTTGTAAGTTTGAACCACATCCTCATTATTAACATCAATCAAATGCAGCAAAACCGCACAGCGTTCCACATGTTTCAAAAACCGGTCACCAAGCCCGACCCCCTCATGCGCGCCTTCAATCAATCCCGGAATATCGGCGATCACCATTTCATAATTATCCACCCAGGCCACACCCAAATTCGGATGCAGGGTCGTAAACGGATAATCGGCAATCTTCGGACGAGCCGCTGTCACCACTGACAAAAAAGTTGACTTCCCGGCATTGGGCAACCCGACCAGCCCCACATCGGCAATCACCTTCAGCCGCAGCCAGACCCACATTTCCTGCCCCGGCCACCCCGGTTCGGCATAACGCGGCGCCTGATTGGTCGCAGACTTAAACTGCATATTACCCCGGCCGCCGTCACCACCTTTGGCAATCATAAACCGCTGCCCCGGCTCCACCATATCGGCAATCACGGTTTCACCGTCTTCGGCAACAATCTCCGTCCCGACCGGAACTTTAATAACAATATCCTCACCCTTGGCGCCGGTCATCTGCGATCCCATGCCGTTTTGCCCTTTGGGAGCCTTAAAATGCTGCTGATAACGAAAATCAATCAGGGTGTTCAGATTTTCCACGGCTTCAAAATAAACACTGCCGCCATTGCCGCCGTCACCACCGTTTGGCCCACCGAACTCAATATACTTCTCGCGGCGAAACGACACACAACCTGCACCGCCGTCACCGGATTTAATAAAAATTTTTGCCTGATCCAAAAACTTCATTTTTCACCATCCGACTGAAAACACCCCTCAGAACAGCAAAAGGGGGGGTGATAGACATCCCCCTCCGCCAAACTTCTGCCGTTTTCAGACTAATTTTCAGAAGCCACAACCGACACAACCGTCTTGTCGCCGGCTTTTTTGCTGAACTGGACTTTACCTTCGGCAACGGCAAAAATCGTATGATCTTTACCCATAGCAACATTCTCGCCCGGATGATACTGGGTTCCGCGCTGACGAATGATGATATTTCCGGGAATAACCGCCTGGCCGCCGGATTTTTTCAAGCCCAAACGACGTCCGATGGAGTCGCGCCCGTTAGAGGAACTTCCGCCTGATTTCTTATGTGCCATAATTAACTCTCCTTAATCTCTTTATTTGCCGCAAATATCGGTAATTTTAACCAGCGTAATCTGCTGTCTGTGACCGTTCTTGCGACGATAATTCTGTCTTCTCTTTTTCTTAAAGATGATAACTTTCGCATCTTTGGCCTGTTTCAAGACAGTCGCCTTGACGCTGGCACCGTCAACCAACGGCGTACCGACAACATCATCAAGAGCCAGAACTTCGTTGAAAACAACTTCTTTACCTTCTTCACCGGCGATTTTTTCAATTTTGACAACATCACCCGATGTCACTTTATATTGTTTTCCGCCTGTTTTAATTACTGCGTACATTTTTTAACCATCCAATTTTCTTTGATTAAACATAAATCTTTTGTTTGCAATATACATAACTTTTTCCCGCTGTCAACAAGAATCTCTCTCAAAAACGAAAAATTTTCACTGCAAAACGGAGCCGGCGGCCGCAAAACCGCCGTTCCACCGTCAGTCGTCGGTCACCCTTGCTCACATAAAATGAACAAGGTGCAAATACAAAGCCGCCAGCCCCACGCTCACAATCATCACCGGCAGCGACCAGATCAAAAAGCGCATAAAATGAATGGGACACCCCTCGCGCTGAGCCATTCCGGCCACAATCACGTTGGCAGATGCCGCAATCAGCGACCCGTTGCCGCCGAAACAGGCCCCGAGAGACAACGCCCACCATACCGGCATCATCGCCTCACGACCGCCCATCCCGGCTTCCATCGTCTTAATCATCGGAATCATCGTCGCCACAAACGGAATATTGTCAATCGCCGTCGAAACAAAAGCCGACACCCAAACCACCAGCATTGTCGCTTTCTCAATGCTGCCGCCGGTCATCTCAACAAACTTATGCCCCATCACCGCCAGCACACCGGACTCTTCCAGCCCGTACACAATCGCAAACAACCCGGCAAAAAAGAAAATCGTCGTCCAGTCCACCATGTTGAAAGCTTCTTCAACCTTATGGTCGCGCCGGTCATGGCTGTCGCCCAGCGTATAAATCAGCATCAACACCGCCGCACCGAGCATGGCAATTGTTCCGTTGGAAATGTGAAAATGCTCCGCCGCCATAAACCCGGCAATCACCAAAATCAAAATCGTGAGCGACTTTGCCAACAGTTTATGATCAGTAATTGCCTTAAACTCATCCATTTTCAAAACCGCATTCCGGCTCGCCGCCGTTGTCACCAGCTTCCGCCCGTAGACCACATCAAAAGCCAAAATCAGCACCAGCATTGTGATAATCACAATCGGCGTCAGTTCATACACAAAATCCATAAACGACAAATTCAGCGCCGACCCGATTAAAATATTCGGCGGATCCCCGATTAAGGTTGCCGTTCCCCCGATATTTGAGGCAAAAATCTCCATAATCAGATACGGATACGGATTAACCTTCAGTCGTTTGGTAATCTGAAACGTAACCGGAGCAATCAGCAAAACCGTCGTCACATTGTCCAACAGCGCCGAAAACAATGCCGTCACCGCCGCCAACACCACCAACAGCCCCCGCGGATTGGCCTTGACCTTTTTGGCCGCCCAAACCGCCACAAACTGAAACATCCCAGACCGCTCGGCAATCCCGACAATAATCATCATACCGATAAGCAGCGACAGCGTATTAAAGTCTATCCCTCGGATTGCCGCCGAATGCGACAAAACCCCGGTCAGAATCATCGCCGCGGCACCAAGCAGCGCCACCACCGCACGATTCATCTTTTCCGTAAACAAAACAAGATAGCTGATAATCAACACCGCAGATGAAACCCTCATCGGATCCCATCCGAAAATCACCTGCGAAACAACTTCTTCCGTATGCATTGACATCCTCCGGATAATAACTGATTTACCCACATCATAGCGGCGGTTTCCTCAACAATTCGTTAAGAACCGAACGCACCCCGCCGGATTATTCCTTTTTTCCGCTCAGATAATTAAAAATCCCATAGAGCGTATTCAGCTCCGGCTCGGTAATTTCACGACGCAAAAACATATTATGCAGATTAAGCAGCATCCGCGGACGCTTTTCCTCATCCTGAAAAATTTTGCAACCAGCAAGTTTTTCCCCCAGAAAATCAAAAAAATGCAGCACCTTTTCCTTGTCGGCCACCTGCCCGCCGTTTGTCACCAGCTGCACCGCCGGCACCTCAATCTGTGTTTTATACCACTCATAACCGACCAGCAACACCGCCTGCGATAAATTAAGCGAACAATGCGCCGGATTAAGTGGAATCTCAATAACTTTATCGGCAATCCCCACATCGTCATTATGCAGTCCCGTCCGCTCCGGACCAAATAAAATGCCGCATCGAATGCCCTCCCGGCTTTTCTGCGCCATCTCCCCTGCGGCAGCCTCCGCCGTCTCAACCACCTTCACCATATTCCGCCGTCGGGCAGTCGTGGCATAAACCAGTCCCAAATCGGCCACAGCCTCGCGCGTTGTTGCAAAAACCCCCGCCTCAAACAAAATTTTTTCCGCACCGGAAGATGCCGCCACCGCTTTTTCTCCCGTATGATTCTCCCGCGGCGCCACCAGACGCATCTCCTCCAGCCCGCAGTTCATCATCGCCCGTGCCGCCATACCGACATTTTCAGCCAGCTGCGGCTGCACCAAAACAATCACCGGTTTTTGCATAAAATCAATCCCTTTCATCAATCAATGAAAGGGATTAAATAATATTCAGCAAAACCTGTCAATCAAAAACCATTTCCGTTTTATTCATTGGACAACAACCGCACACTGTTGAACAGCAAATTTTCCATATCAAAACCGGTACCATCCTCCACCCGGGTCATAATCCCCGTAAATCCTTCACTCAAAGGATCGGTCTGCTGAAAAACCTTATTATAACTGGAACGCAGCAGCTTACCATAATTCTCGGGCGCATGACGGATTTTATCATCCAAACTCTGCGGAATCTTATACCCCATCCGCCGCAAATGATCCGTCATCACCAAAGCATTGTGACTGTTGGCGGCCGGCGCAATCATTTCCTGCCCCTTGGCCTCGGTATAAGTCGTCGCCTCACCGGTATAATCAAGCCGCCCGTGATTTCCGCTGCCAATCCACGACGCCTCGGAATCCGTTCGTCTCGCTCTCGCCCACGGATCCACCGGAAGAACCTGCCCGGTTGATTCGGCCGTATAATCAACATTGACCGCCGCCTCCCTGGCGTTGGCCTGAGCAGCCCAAGGATTGGCCGGCAGTGCATAAACCTCGCTCCAGCCCAAACTCATTCCCAGAACTAATGCTGTCACATACCACCGGTGTTTCATGTTTCTCCCTTTCCTTATCTTTATAATATTGATTATATCACAAAAACATCACCGGTTCCAGTGACATTTTGGTTACAAAATCATCCCGCCGCCCATCACCCGGCTTCCCTGATAAAAGCAACACCCCTGACCGGCCGCCGCTCCATAAAAATCGCCAAGCAGCGTCACCTCAGCCTGTTTTCCGGGCAAAAATCTGACCTTTGCCGCCACCAGATTTTGCCGTGAACGCAGCTTAACCTCAAATTCAGCCTCCGCCGGCTGCTCTTCACCCAGCCAGTTGACATCCCCGATCATCACCTTTGTCTGCTTCAGTTCCTCGTGCGCCCCGACAATCACCTGATTTTTCACCGCATCAATCCGCAAAACATACCAAATCGGCCCGCCGCCGATTCCCAGTCCGCGCCGCTGCCCGACCGTATAATTGATAATCCCGTTATGCTGCCCGAGCACCTGCCCGCCGGCTGTCACAATATCCCCTTTTTTCAATAAATAATCAGGCTTAAGTTTCTGAATAAGTTCAACATATTTGCCCTTGTTCACAAAACAGATATCCTGACTGTCGGCTTTTTTATAAATCTCCAGCCCGGCCTCCTGCACCACCCGGCGAGTTTCCTCTTTTGACATCCCGGCCAGCGGACAACGCAACATATCCAGATTGCGTTTTTCAATCCCGAACAAAAAATAGCTCTGATCCCGCACCAAATCTTTCGCCCGATGCAGCTCCGCCCCATGTCCGCCCACCCGGACATCGGCATAATGCCCGGTCACCAGCACATCAGCACCAAACTCCCGCGCTTTGTCCGCCAGAAGACCAAGCTTGATAAAACGATTACACATCAGGCACGGCGAAGGGGTCAGCCCGCGCACATAGCTCTCCGTAAAATAGCGGACAACCTTGTCGGCAAACGCCTCACGAAAATCAAGATAATGGTGCTCAATCCCAAGTTTTGCCGCCGCCGCTCCGGCATCCCGGACACTCTCCGCCGCCGGCTGATAAGGCGGTCGCAACAGCTCCATGGTCAGCCCGATAACCTGATACCCTTGCTCTTTCAGCAAAATCGCCGCCGCCGTACTGTCCACCCCACCGGACATCGCCACACAAACAACCGTTTCCGCCGGCCTTTTATCAATCATCAAATCCATCAGGACTTTTCTTTCAGCTGTTTAACTTCCTCCCGCAGAACCTCAAGCGCCCGGGTCAACTCTTCCATTTTGGCCTCCACCGGATCTTTCGCATCCGGCACAATCCCATACGCGGCAAAAGGCTGCCGGCCTTTTTTGCGCCGGCCGTTCAGCTCCGCCACCCGGTGCGCCGCCATGCCGACCACCGTCGTATTCGGCGCCACATCTTTGGTCACAATTGCATTTGAGCCGATTTTCGCATTGTCGCCGATCTTAATCGGCCCCAACACCTGTGAGCCGGAACCGATAATCACGTTATTGCCGATCGTCGGATGCCGCTTGGCGGTCACTTTCCCGTCCGGACCAAAAACCGTCGTTCCCCCCAATGTCACATCATGATACATCGTCACATTATCTCCAATCTCACAGGTCTCACCGATAACCACGCCCATTCCGTGATCAATAAAAAAGCCCTTCCCGATTCGCGCCCCCGGATGAATCTCGATTCCCGTCAAAAAACGCGCCACCTGCGACAACACCCGTGCCGTAAATTTAAAATCCAGCTGCCACAGCCAGTGATTAAACCGATGAAAAACAATGGCATGGAAGCCGGAAGCGCACACCGCGGCCTCAAATTTTGACCGCGTTGCCGGATCCCGTTTGACCACCGCGTCCAAATCCTGCCGAATCATCTTGAAATTCGCTTTCATTTTGTGCTATGTTCCTTTTAATGTGAAAAATTAATAAATTATATAACATTGTTTGCGTAAAATATAAACCAATTGTTCCTAAATTAATATTAAAAAAACAGTAGAGAATACAAAAATGAGTGAAGTTTTATTTGCCGGACACGCCGGCCGCCTCGAAGGCCGCTACCATCAAAGCGACAAACCCGGCGCACCGATAGCCCTGATCCTCCATCCGCACCCCCAGTACGGCGGCACCATGAACAACAAAGTTGTCTATACCCTGTTCAGCTGTTTTCAGAATCTGGGCTTCTCGGTTTTAAGGTTCAACTTTCGCAGCGTCGGCCGCTCTCAGGGCGAGTTTGAAGACGGCCCGGGCGAACTTTCGGACGCCACCGTCGCCCTTGACTGGCTCCAGTCGGTCAATCCCGAGGCACGCCAATGCTGGATCGCCGGATACTCTTTCGGCGCATGGATAGGCCTCCAGCTTTTAATGCGCCGCCCGGACATCAACAACTTCATTGCCGTTTCGCCGCCGGCCAATGACAAAGATTTCTCTTTTCTGGCACCCTGCCCCGCCTCCGGCCTCATCATCCAGGGCGGCAAAGATGAAATTGTCACCCCGTCCAGCGTTGCCACCATGGCTCGCCGCCTCAATACCCAGCGAAATGTGGCGGTAGACTTTGCCTTGATTGAAGAAGGCGACCACATGTATAACAACCACCTGGTTGACCTGTACAAAATCTGCGGCAACTACATCATCAACGCCGTTCAACAAAAAGCCCAGCCTAAAAAACGCCGCGGCCGCCGTAAAAAATCGGAACTTGAAGCCGAAAACAACGAAAGATTGCTGCTTGAAGATGATTCGACACTGGACGATGACGCCGACAGCATGGAAGATGACACTTTTGACAATGAAGATGAAAAATAATCTCCACAATCTGTCAAATTTCCACCCGGAGCCCTGCTCCGGGTTTTTTCATACACCGCTTCAAACAGTTTTCAAAAACAAAAACCGGGCCAGACCATAAACCCGCTCATCAAGCAGCACAAACCCGACAGGAGGCACAAAACGCTCCGTTTTCTCAACTTCCACCACACACAAGCACCCCTCCGCCAGCCAGCCGCCGGCATAAGCTGCGACCAGCGCCGCCTCGCTCAACCCTTTGTGATAAGGCGCATCGGCAAACAAAAGATTATATTTTTCAGAAGCTTGCGGCAACTTTGTCGCATCCTCCCCCAACATTTTGAGTTTTTTTTCCTCTTTAGGAAACAAAGCCGTATTGCGCCTGGCATCCCGCAAATCCAAATCAACCATACAAACACGCGCCGCCCCGCGTGAAACCGCCTCCAGAGCAAAAGCCCCGCTGCCGGTAAAAAGCTCCAACAAGGCAACCTCGCTCCACAAACCACCCAACCGCGAGTTCAAAATATTAAACACCGCCTCCCGCGCTCGGTCAGCCGTCGGCCGCACCCCGGAAGATAGTGGCGAATACAGCTTTTTACCGCGATATGTTCCGCCGATAATCCGCATTAATCAAACTTTCCGCCCAGTTGTTCAAGCAACACTTTCCGCGGCACCTCGCGCACAGTTCCTTTTTTCAAACTTCCCAGTTGAAACGGTCCGTATGAAACCCGGATAAGCCGCGCCACCTCCAACCCGAGCGACTTCATCACCTTGCGGATCTCACGGTTTTTTCCTTCCTGTAGTGTCACACTCAGCCAGGCATTTGTTCCCTGCTCACTGTCCACCTCGGCCTTAATCGCACCATAAACCACACCGTCAACCGTGCAACCTTTTTCCAGTCCGGCAAGTTTGGCCCTATCCAAACGCCCGTGCACTCTGACCTTATAACGACGGCGCCATCCGTTGGACGGCAACTCCAGCCGGCGGGCCAAAGTCCCGTTGTTGGTCAGGAGCAATAACCCCTCTGAGTTCAAATCCAGCCGTCCGACCGAAATCACTCTGGGCAACCCGACCGGCAGATTGTCAAACACCGTCGGCCGCCCCTTTTCATCTTTATGAGTCGTCACCAACCCCGCCGGTTTATGATAAATCCACAACCTGGTTTCCGCAACAGCCGGCAATTTTTCACCGTCAAGCAAAATCTTCTCGCTGCCGTCCACATTAAAAGCCGGTGTTTCCACCACCGCACCATTCACGCTGATCCGTTGCTGTTTAATCAGTTCTTCAGCCTCCCGCCGGGAACAAACCCCTGAACGGGCAATAAACTTGGCGATTCTCTCCGACATTTTCTTCTTTCCTTATTTAATTTTTTATATTATATATCAGATATTTTCGAAATAAGCAAAGGTAAAATATGAATCTGAAATTTATGCAGCGCGCCCTGGAACTGGCTCAAAAAGCCGCTGCCGAAGACGAAGTCCCGATTGGAGCCGTCATCGTCGACCCGGCAACCGAACAAATCATCGCCGAGGCCCACAATCAGTCTCAACATGTACTGGACGCAACCGCCCACGCCGAAATTGAAGCCATCCGCAAGGCCTGTGCCAAACTCGGACAAAACCGTCTGTGGAATCTGGATCTGTACGTCACCCTTGAACCCTGCACCATGTGCGCCGCCGCCGTTTCCTTTGCCCGAATACAAAATCTGTACTTTGGAGCCGCTGATCCCAAAGGCGGAGCCGTCATTAACGGCGTCAGATTTTTTGACTCACCGACTTGTCATCACCGCCCCAACGTCGAAGGCGGTATCATGGAAGAAGAAAGCGCCCGCCTCCTCCAAACCTTCTTCCGCCAAAAACGAAAAAAGAACTAATCCCCCTCCTCTTGAAATCTCCTGTTTCTTAATTAATTTCTGTTTATCTGTCGATTTTTAAGATATTGAGGCAACTTTCTCCCCTTAATTTCGTTAAGAGGAGGACAGAAGGGGTTTATAAAAAATCATCTATATTCTCCCTCCCTGTTGTATAGGAATGAGGATTTTCAAGGCAAGGAACAATCAACAGCGTCCCTCCCCTTAATTCCGTTAAGGGGAGGACAGGAAGGGTTTATAAAAATAAATCCAAAGTCATTGCGAGGAGACCGCTAGGTCGACGCGGCAATCCATAAAAAAATAAATCTGCTGTCATTCCCCGACTTGATCGGGGAATCCAGGTGCAACAAAAAACTTCACAGCCGCAGGGTTGTGTCCACATTCACCTCTCTTAGGAAAGAACTCATCCGTAAGGGCGGGTGAGTAGGATTCAAAAAAATCATCCATATTCCCCCTCCCTGAATGCTCCGCCGCACTTGTCATCGCAAGCGGATGACACAGCTGATTTACGTGACCCAACAGTGGCACAATCTGCACGCAGTGCACTTCATGCCCCAATAAACCAACAGCTAACCGATCGGATCAAACGGCGCCCGTTTGTCGACCTGCCTCAGGTCGCCGACCGGGTCAAGCTGCGCCAGCTTGTGCTTCAGGCTGCATATAAAAATTAACATAATTTTTAATTTTTATATGCTATACCAGCCTGTGTGTTTTTATTATAGCTAAAACTAAGGAAAAAAACAAAATGGATGCGTCTCATCTGATATGGGGGTTCAGCCCGCAGGCTGTTGCCTCCGCGATTGTAGTTGTATGCTAGATC
>CALXTH010000095.1 GCA_944391365.1 uncultured Alphaproteobacteria bacterium
TTTGATTTTTCCGCCGCTGTTCCAATAAGTGCTGATTGTCGCCCAATCATCGATTCTCAACAGGCTGAAATGCCAGAACTTAACCATGACCATATCGGCAAAATAAATAAAAATGTAGGTCCAGATTGAACCTACAAGGAGAATCTTGATTAATTTAAACAGTTTTCTCATCGTCCGCCGCCCAATAAACGCTGACGCAAAGCCGGATTGCCGTAATTCGGATCCTGTCTCATTCGGTCAATCATTGCCTGGCGTTTAACCGCGCGGTCGGCCTCTTTGGCTTCGCGTTCGGCTCGGCGGGCCGGATCGCTCATAATTCTGGCGCGGACATTTTCCAGCTGTTTACGGCGGTGGTCCAGTTGCCGTTGTTGAGCGCCCAGTGCACCAGTTTGTTGCTGATATTGCTCAAACTGATAGTTGGAGGCCTTGTCAAAATCCTGCTCAATAATGGCTTCTTCCATCATATTGGCCGGCGACCGTTTGGTGTCAATATTCTGCAACATGGCCACAACGGCATTCCAGTCCTCATTGGGCTGATATTCGCCTTTGACAGTTTCTTTTTTCCAAAACCGTATTTTGTTGCGTTTTTCCTTTTCAAATCCGTCAAAACGCCCATTATCAATATTTTTGTGTGTTGTGTTCAATGCCTTTTGCATTTTTTTCAGCATCTGCTCTGAAAATTTGGCCGTATTTTTACCTTTTTCCTGCGCGTCGGTCATGGACTTGACATACAAAAGGAGCCCCTCTTGTTTCATGGCGGCAAGAGCAGCGTCATTGCCGTTGGCCAGCAGATCATGATTCAGGTTCTGCATTTTGGCTTCCAGAACGGCAGTCTGCGCATACATATTGGCAAACTGCATGGCGGCAATCATGTTATCCTTAATATTTTCCTGAAGTTTCTGGATTCGCTTTTTATTGAAAAAGGCATCAAAATCCTTTTTGGGCATTGTCTTAATCAGAGCCTTTGTTTCATCGGATAATTTTGTTTCATCCATGCGCCCCGCACGGATTTTGTCACACAACTCGACCAACCCGTTATAAGAAGAAAGTTTTTTCTCTTTGTCTTCAAGCTCTTTGAGCATCTTGTTGTTGTATTTTTCTTTGAGCTTGTAGGTATCATAACGCTCAAGGGTTCTTTTCTTCTTGTCTTGGGCGCCTTTCTTTGATTGTTTGTATTGCTGGCGCATCATTCCGCCTTTTATTTTTTGAGCCCCCTTGGCCCACAGCCAGTTTAAACCGCCGATCAGCCAATCCTCGTACATATATTTGATGATGTCACCTTCTTTAAACGGTCCTTTTTCCATATCCGGATCGCCGATATGGTTATCCGTCCCCTGATTGTTGATTTCGGCACCGTCTTTGTCTTCCTCCTCGTTATTTTCCTCCTGTTTGGGCGGCGTAGGCTTTTTTTGAGGCTCATTAACCGTTGTTTCTTTGATCGCCTGATTAAAAGTCGTCTCTTTCGTCTGTTCGTTGAAGGTCGTTTCTTTGACTTGTTCGTTAAAAGTTGTTTCTTTGAGAGCCTCGTTAAAAATAGTCTCCTGCTCGCCGGCCTGATTAAAAGTCGTTTCTTGCTGCGGAGCATGGGTCTGTCTCGCGGCGCCAGCCTCCGGTTCGTCAAAAATCAGATCATTTTGCATCTGCGGAGCTTGTTCTTCGTCAATAATCAGTTCATCTCTGTCAGCCATCTTACCAATCTCCAAGGGCTTACCCGTTTCATTTACTTCATTTTAACACTAAAAAAACATTTTGTCTATAATTTTTCTCTAAAATATGCTTATGCCTTTAATTTTTTGATAAATTCACCGATAATTTTATTAAACCGGATACCGTCCTGAGGCTTGACTTTAATCAGCCCGAACAACCGCGGTTTAATCTTATCAAATTCAATCGGCGAAAAAATGGCCGGCCGGGTCGTCAACGCTTTAAAAGCCCCCTCGGCATCTTTCTGTGCCGTTTTGAAATAATTTTTGACCAGCCGTTCGGCGTTAATGGGAAATTTTTTGCGGTTAATGGCTTCAATATAACGGTTCATAAGATTGATTCTGCGCTGGTGCTCTTCATAAACCTGCCTTTCCAGCTTCCGCTTTTCTCTTTTTAGCTTGCGCTCTTTATAAGCGATTTCGCACCCCTCCATTTCAATCAGAATTTCCACATAGGAAATCAGGGCAAACTGAAGGGATTCGTTTTCCGTATTTTCTGCAAAATCAAGTAGCTGCTCATCCGAAGCCTCAGGATTAATCTTGCCGATAATATCCGGATGAGCTTTAATCATCACTTCCCAGCCGAGAAAAGCATCATCGGCGATTTTTTTGCCTGAAGAAGGCTTGTAATTCGGAAACAACAACATCGGCTCCGGTTCAAAACGGGCCTTTTTGAGTTTTTTCTCCTCGGCAATCTGATCAACCGCCCCTTTAAAATTAAGCAACGCTTTAAACAGGGCTTTTTCGTTTTCTTTGAGCATGGATAAAGAGGAGTCTTCTCCATCGCTTTCACTTTCCGCCTGCGTGGCCTCTGATAAATCAGGCAGTTCCGCAACCTCATCAGGCAAGGCAGCTCTTTCCGGAGCGGGAAGAGGCGCCTTATCTTCCAAACCGGTATCCACATCCTGCAATTGGGTCGAAATAAACTCGTTCAGCAGTTTTTCAAATTCTTCGTCATCTTGTACACTCATCGCTGCCGCCCTTCTTAATTTAATTTTATTTCCGAAATTTTTTGTGCTTTTTCCGGATTAAAAACAATCACCCGGTCGCTTTTTCCACCATCCTTAACCAGAAAATAAAGGTTGTCCCCGCTTTCAATCATGGAACGGATTGAACTTCCCTCCGGCTCTCCGAGAAAAATTTCTTCCGGCATGGCAGGCTCGTCCCCGCTGTTGCGCACCAGCTTAAAAATTGTGCCAAGCAGCACCAAAGTTCCAAAAAAAAAAAAAAAAGTTAATAGAAATACAATATATTTAATAATCTTGAGTTTATCCGTCATCTTTATCCTTGCCAAAATAAAAAAAACTTGCCATGCTGAAAATATTAATGCGAAACCCTTAATATAAAATTTATTTTTGAATGAGTGAACCTGAAAACAACATATTTTTCAGTCCGGTTGTTGAAACGGAAGACAAAGGCCTCCGTCTGGATAAGTTTTTATCGCGGAATTTTCCTGACATGTCGCGGGCTCAGCTTCAACGCCTGATTTTAAACGGAAATGTCAGCAGTGATGACAATGTGATAATTGATAATGCCTTTAAGGTTCGCGAAGGCGATTCGTACCAGATAGTCGTGCCGGAAGCCATAGACGCAAATCCTGAGCCGGAGAATATTCCGCTGGATATTATCTATGAGGATGATGACATTATTGTTGTAAACAAACCGGCCGGCATGACGGTTCATCCGGCGCCGGGGGCGCCGCGCGGCACGCTGGTCAATGCTTTGCTGTTTCATTGCCGGGATAATTTATCCGGTATCGGCGGCGTCAAACGCCCGGGCATTGTTCATCGTATAGACAAAGAGACAAGTGGTTTGCTTGTTGCCGCCAAAAATGATATGGCACACCGTTTCTTGTGTGAACAATTTGCCGAACATTCAATTGAAAGAACATATTTTGCCGTGGTTTATGGTGTTCCGGCACCACTGGCCGGCCGTATCGAAGGCAACATCGGCCGCAGCCCTTATGACCGCAAAAAAATGGCCATTGTCAGAAACGGGGGAAAACCGGCTGCCACAAATTATAAAACCTTACAGATTTTTCATAATGCCGCCGCTTTGGTGCAGTGTAATCTGGAAACGGGACGCACTCACCAGATTCGTGTTCACATGTCGTCCATCGGTTGTCATCTGGTTGGCGACAAAGTCTATGAAAAATCAGGAAAGACGACCGTACCTCTGCCCGCAACACTGAAACACAAAGTGAACAGTTTTCCGCGTCAGGCGCTTCATGCCGCGACCCTTGGTTTTATACATCCGCGGAGCAAAAAATTTATTCGCTTTGAATGTGAATTTCCTCAGGATATCAGAGAGTTAATAGAAGAGCTGACTGGCTGAAAGTCTGCAATACCTGTTTTTAAACGAAAGTATAGGTTGCAGAATAAAAGGTGTAGTCTATCATCAGATACAGTTCAATTAAGGGAGAAGTATAATGGAGACATATACTCTTAGTGGACTTGACTTTTCGCCAGAGCTTAACATGGCGAGATATATGCAAAGTATCAGCAAATATCCTATTTTGAAGCAGGAGGAAGAACTCCGCCTGGCTAAAGCCTATATTGAGACAAAAGACCGCCAAACGGCTTTATTATTGATAACCAGCCATCTGCGTCTGGTTGTGAAAGTTGTTTCAAGATACAAGGGCTATGGACTTCCGGTAAGTGAGATGATTTCAGAGGGCAATATCGGCCTGCTTTACGCGGTTGAAAAATTTGACCCGGCGAGGGGCGTTCGTTTTTCGACTTATGCGTTGTGGTGGATCCGGGCGTCTGTCCAGAAATATATCTTAAATTCGTGGTCATTGGTAAAAATCGGAACCACATCGGCTCAGAAAAAATTGTTCTTTAATCTTCGCAAAATCAAAAATCAGCTGCATTTGGTAGAAAACCGGGATCTGTCCGAACAAGCCGTATCACAGATAGCTTCGGCACTGGATGTGACCCCGCAGGATGTCAAAGAGATGAATGTCAGATTATCTGCTCATGACGGCAGCCTGAATGCACCGGTGCGTGCGGATGCCGAAGATGAAGCAGAATGGCAAGACTTTCTGACCGATAAAAGACCTAATCAGGAAGACCGGGTTGTCGCCCGTCAACAGCAACTCTACCGCAAAAAATTGCTGCTCCGGGCGATGAATCGTCTAAACCCCAGAGAAAGAGAGATTCTTCTGAAAAGACGGTTGATTGAACATC
>CALXTH010000096.1 GCA_944391365.1 uncultured Alphaproteobacteria bacterium
AGATGACTTAGCTAGCTCAACAGGGGCACAAGGCGCACGCAGTGCGTTACAGGGTCCGATCAACCCACAGCGAAGCGATGGGATCGACCGGCCTCAGGTCGCGAGCGTGTGCTTTATCACGGACGCGGGGCATTGTCGGGAGAATGAGTTTTATACCGGGGCGAATACGCCGGACGGGAGTTCCGGCGGAACCCCGGGCGGGTCATCCGGTGGGGACGGAAGCGAGGATAATTGGGAAGTCGATAATGAGGAAAAGTGCAAAAAGGAGGGCTACACCAATGAGGATTGCGGCGAAACCGCCACGCCGGGAACTCCATGCCTTTATGATTCCTCCTATCATGCCGGTTGTGTGTGCAAACCGGAATATAACCAGACCTGTTCCGGGGCGGATGAGGCCGGCAAAGGCGCCAGCTGTGATAACAAATATAAGGAATGTTGCTCTTTGTGTTCGGCTTATCCTTATACAGAAGGGACGATCCCGACCGGGCACGTGATAACGGAGACTTGCCAGAGCTGCACTGGTGCCAAATATAAGACAAAATGCAACACCAACTCAAGCAATACCGGGGCTTATATCAGCTGCGGGAGTGCCTCGGGCAGCGGGTCTGCTTGCACTGACGACAGCGGCACCTATTACACGCAATGCACTTGCCCGACAAATTACGAGTTTAATGCTCAGACGCAAAGCTGTGTCTGCAAAACCAACTTCAAATACACCTGCACGGGGACGGGATACGCCGGCGGCACGGGGACAAGCTGCGGGAACAAATATCAGACTTGCAACTGTGCCAGTGGTTATACCTGGAGCGCCAGCTCGGGTTGTGTGCAGTGCGGAAGTTCATTCAAATACACCTGCACGGGCACTAACCAGACCAAACCATCTTCCGGCTGCGGCGGATTGTATGACAAATGTAACTGCAAGAGCGGGTACAAATGGAGCGGCGGCTCGTGTGTGGAAGAATGCTCAAGTAGTTACAAATATACCTGTTCCGGTACCGGCTACGCCGGTGGCGCAGGCTCCGCCTGCGGTGGCAAATATACTCAATGTACATGTTCAAGCGGCTATGCGTGGAACGGGAGTAGTTGCGTCCTTTCTTGCTCGTCCTCTTACAAATATACGTGCACGGGGACCGGCTATGCCGGTGGCGCAGGCTCTGCCTGCGGTGGCAAATATGCTCAATGTACGTGTGCAAGCGGCTATGAATGGAAGGACGGGAATTGCCAGCAGACGGTGCCTGATTATTCTGCTTGTAAGATTGGGACTTTGTTTTATTCAGACGGGACTTGTTCTAATGATAAACTTAGCGGTAAGGAACTGCTCGGTGTGGTGGTTTATGAAAAAACAGCCAGTGAGAGTGGCTGGGTGATGACTGTGAAGCCGGTTGTGACGGGTATTGCTTGGGATACAGATGCTTATTATTCAACCGGTGTGACTGACAAGGCTGCCAGTGCCAGCTGTACCAACACCCAAGAGCTTGTTGCTAAAGGAAGCAGCTATGAAGCTGCTATTGCAGCAAATAATTATAATGCAGGTCGTAAACAATGGTGTTTACCATCTTACAATGTTCTCAATAATATTAATAATTCAACGAATTTTGCCAAGGTTAATACTGGTATCAGAATCGCCGGGGGAACAATCCTAGGAAATGCTTCCCGTGGTTACGAGAACGTTTGGTCGTCGTCTGAGTATTCCGGCAGCAGCTACGTGTGGGGCTTCCACGCTGATACGAGTGGTAGTTTCTATATGAATTACCTCGACTTCATTAAGACTAACACCTATAGCTACATGTCTGTTCGCCCGGTGCTCGCTTTTTAGGTTTTGGTTTAAATCTTTGTGTTGTGTCCGGGATTTGATTTGAGGTGGTAAGGTGAAAGGAGGATTTTTAGAGAGGTCTGATATTAATTATTGTTTTCGGAATGTTCTATATGATTAAAAGAAATAATCCCGGGGGAGGCTCCGGGATTATTTTTGTCAATTCGGGTGAGGGCGGCGGAGGGTGGCAAAGAATCGGCAAGTGACTCTGAGTCTGGATTTAAAGTAAAAATCACGTTAATAAAAAAATAAAATTCTTGACTCATTTTGTGAAAAAATACTTGCAAAAGGAGATACGCTGGTGTAGAAATAAGCGACTTTAAATTTATATTATTTTGCGAATCTGTGCCGAGAGAGTGTTCGACTCGGCGGTGTGGCACGGTTCAGCGTTTTGTTTTAATCCAGTTTTTCAACCTTCTGCGGTCGGGGTTTGCCCTCGGGCAACAGCATAGTCGCAGAATTTTAACCAAAGGAATTGAGTATATGTTGACATCTTATACGGGCAAACGGCGTGTAAGAAGAAATTTCGGCAAAATCGACTCCGTTTCGGAGATGCCGAGTTTAATCGAAGTTCAGACCGGTTCTTATCAGGATTTTATTGAGGGACACAATAGCGAGTTTGGTCTGGGCGAAGTATTCAAATCAATTTTCCCTATTAAAGATTTTTCGGGTAACGGCGAGCTTGAGTTTGTCAAGTATGAGCTGGAAGAGCCGAAGTATGACGTGGAAGAGTGCATTAAGCGCGATATGACTTATGCGGCTCCGGTGAAGGCGACTCTGCGTCTGGTGGTTTGGGATGTCGATGAGGCAACCGGCGCCAAGTCTATTCATGACATTAAAGAGCAGGATGTTTATATGGGCGATATTCCGCTGATGACCGACAAGGGGACGTTTATTTTTAACGGAACCGAGCGTGTCGTTGTTTCGCAGATGCACCGTTCTCCGGGGGTGTTCTTTGATCATGACAAGGGCAAAACCGTCGCTTCGGGAAAATATTTGTTTGCCGCGCGGGTTATCCCTTATCGCGGGTCATGGCTCGATTTCGAATTTGATGCCAAAGATCTGGTGTATGCCCGTATTGACCGCCGACGCAAGCTGCCGGTGACTTCTATTTTGTATTCTCTGTATTCAAAAGAGACTGAGGAGAAAATAGCCAAGCTGGCCAAAGAGGGTAAAAAAATTGATCGTTCCGAAATTAAGGGAATGGATAAAGAGGAAATTCTCAGCTATTTTTATGATGTTGACACTTTGGTTGCCGACAAGAAAAACTGGAAAGTCAAATTTATTCCGGAGAGAATGAAAGGGGTTAAGTTTGACTTTGATTTGATTGATGCCAAAACCGGTGATGTCGTGGTTGAGGCCGGGAAGAAAATTGCGCCGCGCATGGCTCAGAAGCTGGCTGACGAGGGACTGGAGTATTATCGTCTGCCGGCGGACAAGCTGCTGGGCAAGTTTTTGGCAACCGCCGTGGTTGACAAGAAGACCGGAGAGGTTTTGGCCGAGGCCGGTGATGAACTGACCGAAGAGCTGATGGCCAAGATTATGTCCGCCAAAATTAATGAGCTGAAAATTTTGTATATTGACGGGGTTAATGTCGGTCCGTATATCCGCAATACGTTGGTCAGCGACAAAAATCACTGCCGTGAAGAGGCTCTGCTGGATATTTACCGGGTTATGCGTCCGGGGGAACCGCCGACCTATGAGACTGCCGACCAGTTGTTCCATAATCTGTTTTTTGATAATGAACGTTATGACTTGTCTTCGGTCGGCCGGGTTAAGATGAATGCGGCGATGGATATTCCGTTTGAGGAAGCGCCGGATACATATCGCGTTTTGCGCAAGGATGATATTTTGCGCATTGTCAAGAGACTGTGCGATTTGCGCGACGGCAAAGGCGAAGTTGACGATATTGACCATTTGGGCAACCGTCGTGTTCGTTCGGTTGGCGAGCTGATGGAAAACCAGTATCGTATGGGGTTGCTCAGAATGGAGAGAGCCATTCGCGAGAGAATGTCTTCCGAAGTTTTGAACAATGTCAAACCGCAGGATTTGGTGAATGCGAAGCCGATTGCCTCGGTTATCCGCGAATTTTTCGGGTCTTCGCAGTTGTCTCAGTTTATGGACCAGAATAACCCGTTGTCGGAAATTACACACAAGCGTCGTCTGTCGGCTTTGGGGCCGGGCGGTTTGTCCCGCGACAGAGCCGGGTTTGAAGTGCGCGACGTGCACCCGACCCACTATGGACGTATTTGTCCGATTGAGACGCCGGAAGGTCCGAATATCGGTCTGATTAACTCGTTGTCAACCTATGCCCGTATTAACAAGTATGGCTTTATTGAATGTCCGTACCGCAAGGTGGTTGACGGTGTGGTGACCGACGAAGTGGTTTATTTGTCGGCGGATGAGGAAGGCAAGTATATTATTGCTGAAGCCAATGCCGCGGTCAAGGAAGACGGTCATTTTGTCAATGAGCGGATTGCCTGCCGCAAAGCCGGTGAGTTTGAATTTGATCATCCGAGCGAGATTAACTTTATTGACGTTTCTCCGCAACAGCTGGTTTCGGTGGCAACGGCGTTGATTCCGTTTTTGGAAAATGATGACGCGAACCGTGCGCTGATGGGTGCAAACATGCAGCGTCAGGGTGTGCCGTTGCTCCGTTCCGAGGCACCGCTGGTCGGTACCGGTATGGAAGCCAAGGTGGCGAAAGATTCCGGAGCGACAGTGGTGGCTAAATATGACGGTATTGTTGATGCCGTTGATGCCAACCGTATTGTGGTCCGTTCCAAGAGCGAAGATGTGGCGGATGCCGGTGTGGAAATCTATAAGCTGCAGAAGTTCCGTCGTTCCAACCAGAATACCTGCATTAACCAGGTGCCGCTGGTGAAAGTCGGCGACGAGGTGAAGGCCGGCGATATTGTTGCCGACGGTCCGTGTACGGATATGGGTGAGCTGGCCCTCGGCCGCAATCTTCTGGTTGCGTTTATGCCGTGGAACGGTTTGAACTACGAAGATGCGATTTTGCTGTCCGAGCGGATTTCCCGCGATGATGTGCTGACCTCACTGCATATTGAAGAATTTGAGGTTATGGCCCGTGATACGAAGCTTGGTCAGGAAGAGATTACCCGTGACATTCCGAATGTCGGTGAGGAAGCTTTGCGTAATCTGGACGAAACCGGTATCGTGTATATCGGTGCTGAGGTTAAGGCCGGCGATATTCTGGTCGGAAAAGTGACTCCGAAGGGCGAATCTCCGGTGACACCGGAAGAAAAGCTGTTGCGCGCCATTTTTGGTGAGAAGGCTTCAGATGTCCGTGATACGTCGCTGCGTGTTCAGCCGGGTATTGAGGGTATTGTTGTTGATGTTCATGTATTCTCCCGTCGCGGTGTGGAAAAAGATGAACGTGCCTTGTCTATTGAGCAGGAGGAAATCTCCCAGTTGGCCAAAGACCGTGACGATGAGCTGGCCATTATCCGCCGCAATGCGGAAGCCCGTCTGAAATCCATGCTGATGGGGCATAAGGTGGTTGATGCGCCGAAGGGAATTGCCAAAAATGCGGTGATTACCGAGGAAGTCTTGGCGGCGGTTCCATCTTCGCAATGGCGTAAAATTGTGGTTAAAGATGAAGAAGTTATGGCCAGAATGGAAGAGTTTTTGGCTGCTTTGGATGCCCGTCAGGAAAAAGTCCAGAAGCACTTTGAAAACAAAGTTGAGAAAGTTCAGCGCGGAGATGATCTGCTGCCGGGTGTTCTCAAAATGGTCAAGGTCTTTATTGCCACGAAGCGTAAAATTCAGTCGGGTGATAAAATTGCCGGACGTCATGGTAACAAGGGTACGATTTCTCGCGTTTTGCCGTTGCAGGATATGCCTTATACCGAGGACGGAACACCGGTTGATATTGTGTTGAACCCGCTGGGTGTGCCGTCCCGTATGAATGTCGGACAAATTCTGGAAACGCATTTGGGCTGGGCGGCCAAAGAGCTTGGCAAGCAGCTTAACGAAATGTGCGAACAGTACAAGAGAGGCGAAAAGACCATAGATGAGCTGAATGCCAAACTCAGGGAAATTTATGGTGACAAGCAGTATAAGCGTGATATTGAGCCGATGAATGAGAGCGAGAAGCTGGAAATGATTTCTCATCTCAAGAACGGTGTGCCGACGGCGACTCCGGTATTTGACGGAGCTTCCGGCGATGATATCAACCATATGCTGTCGATGGCCGGGTTGCCGACTTCGGGGCAGATTGATTTGTATGACGGCCGTACCGGTGAGAAATTTGACCGTAAGGTGACGGTTGGTATTATTTATATGATCAAACTGCACCATATCGTTGATGAGAAAATGCATGCCCGTTCCGTTGGTCCGTATTCTCTGGTTACTCAGCAGCCTCTGGGCGGTAAAGCTCAGTTCGGCGGACAACGTTTCGGTGAAATGGAGGTGTGGGCGTTGCAGGCTTATGGTGCGGCTTATACGCTGCAGGAAATGCTGACGGTCAAATCCGATGATGTCAGCGGCCGTACGAAGGTTTATGAGGCTATTGTCCGCGGTGACGACAGTTTTGAAGCCGGCGTGCCCGAATCCTTTAATGTTTTGGTCAAGGAAATTAAATCTTTGTGCCTGAATGTTGAAATGTTGAACGAAGAAGTTTAAGGCAAAGGAGTTTTGTTAATATGAATGATATTATGAAGTATTTTGGTCAACAGGTTTCGGGAGATTCCTTTGACAAAATCAGAATCTCGATCGCTTCGCCTGAACAGATCCGTTCATGGTCTTACGGTGAGGTCAAAAAGCCGGAGACGATCAACTATCGTACGTTTAAGCCGGAAAGAGACGGTTTGTTCTGTGCGCGTATTTTCGGTCCGGTTAAGGATTATGAATGTTTGTGCGGAAAATATAAACGCATGAAATACCGCGGTATCGTGTGCGAAAAGTGCGGTGTTGAGGTTACGTTGTCGAAGGTTCGCCGTGAGCGGATGGGGCATATTGAACTGGCGGCGCCGGTTGCGCATATCTGGTTTCTGAAGTCTCTGCCGTCACGCATTGCAACTTTGACGGATATTCCGATGAAGGCTTTGGAACGCGTTTTGTATTTCGAAAGCTATATTGTGATTGAACCGGGGCTGACGCCGTTGGCGGTGAATGAACTGCTGACCGAAGAGCAGTATCAGGAGGCGATTGACGAGTATGGTGAGGATTCTTTCCGGGCCGGTATTGGCGCCGAGGCTATCCGCGAGATTTTGGCCGCGATTGATCTGGAAGGCGAGCGAGCCTCAATTCGTGCCGAGCTGAAGGACAATGCTTCGGAAGCCAAGCGCAAAAAGCTGGTTAAACGCCTGAAACTGATTGAGGATTTTATCAATTCAAATACCAAGCCAGAATGGATGATTTTGACCGTTCTGCCGGTTATTCCGCCTGAGCTGCGTCCTTTGGTTCCGTTGGACGGCGGCCGGTTTGCAACATCTGATCTGAATGATTTGTACCGCCGTGTGATTAACCGCAACAATCGTCTGAAGAGGCTGATTGAACTGCATGCGCCGGATATTATTATCCGCAATGAAAAAAGAATGTTGCAGGAGGCCGTGGATGCGCTGTTTGACAATGGCCGCCGCGCCCGCGCAATTACCGGTACCAACAAGCGTCCGCTGAAGTCTTTGTCGGATATGCTGAAAGGTAAACAGGGACGTTTCCGTCAGAACCTGTTGGGTAAACGTGTTGACTATTCCGGACGTTCGGTTATTACCGTCGGGCCGGAGCTCAAGCTGCATCAGTGCGGTTTGCCGAAGAAAATGGCGCTGGAGCTGTTTAAGCCGTTTGTTTATGCCAAGTTGGAACTGTATGGGCATGCTACGACGATTAAAGCGGCCAAACGCATGGTAGAAAAAGAGCGGCCGGAAGTGTGGGATATTCTGGAGGAAGTTATTCGTGAGCATCCGGTATTGCTGAACCGTGCGCCGACTTTGCACCGTCTGGGTATTCAGGCTTTTGAGCCGGTGTTGGTCGAAGGTAAAGCCATTCATCTGCATCCGCTGGTTTGTACGGCGTTTAACGCCGACTTTGACGGTGACCAAATGGCCGTGCATGTTCCGTTGTCCGTCGAGGCGCAGTTGGAAGCCCGTGTGTTGATGATGTCAACCAACAATATTTTGTCTCCGGCGTCGGGTAAGCCGATTATTGTTCCGTCACAAGATATGGTTCTGGGCATCTATTATCTGACCTATGAGGCTGACGGGATGATTGGCGAAGGTTCGGTTTTTGCCGATTTTAACGAAGTTCAGATGGCTTTGGATGCCAAAGTTGTTGATCTGCACGCAAAAATCAAATGCCGGATGGAATATGTGGATGATGCCGGAAACGTTAAGTATGGCATTGTTGATACGACACCGGGGCGTATTATTGTTTCGCAGATTTTGCCGAAACACAAGAATGTGCCGTTTTCTTTGGTGAACCGGTTGGTTAAGAAAAAGGAAATCGGTGAAATTATTGATACGGTTTATCGTCATTGCGGGCAGAAAGAGACTGTCTTGTTTGTCGATAAGATTATGACGCTCGGCTTTACCAATGCCTGCAAGGCCGGTATTTCGTTCGGCAAGGACGATCTGATTGTTCCGGAGGCCAAAAAACGTCTTGTCGCCGAGACGGAAGCTCAGGTTAAGGAATTTGAGCAGCAGTATCAGAACGGTTTGATTACCAAAGGTGAAAAATATAACAAAGTGGTTGATATCTGGGCGGCTTGTACCGATAAGGTTGCCGACGAGATGATGAAAAATATTTCAAAAACCGATCATGGGTATATCAACTCTGTTTATATGATGGCTCACTCCGGTGCGCGCGGTTCTGCCGCTCAGATGCGCCAGTTGGCCGGTATGCGCGGTTTGATGGCTAAGCCGTCAGGTGAGATTATTGAACAGCCGATTATCTCAAACTTTAAAGAAGGATTGACGGTGTCGGAATA
>CALXTH010000097.1 GCA_944391365.1 uncultured Alphaproteobacteria bacterium
CAATAATTTTCTTTTCTGATATAATGAGAGTCGTAGGAAAGAAGTTTGCAAGGAGATATTATGATGAAAATACGTTATGCTTTATTGTTATCCGTATCCTGTCTCGGCCTCGGCTCTCTTGCCCATGCCGGGCTCATTCCTGATATCACCCCGGTTGGGAAGAATACATCTATCTTCACACAGCGGGGAACCCCCGCGGGCGAAAGTCCGCTGTTGGTTGTCCAGGGGATTGAAAAAGCTTTGAGGCTTTCCTTTGCTCCCGTCAATGAACAAGGGTTTTCCCGCACTTCATACACACACCTTGCTTCCCAATCCAAACTTCTTTCCGCTTCTGTCATTGCGAGGAGGACTTCGTCCGACGAAGCAATCCATAATAATATAAATGGATCGCCACGGCGAATAAATTCGCCTCGCGATGACAATTCAGACACGGCCTATGACCGTGAAGATTATTTTTTTGACCTGGATGTCCGGGTCAAGCCCGAACATGACACAGATGATTTATTTATCTCAACAACAGCACAATCTAAGCAACGCGCCTCCTTTGCCCCTATCCATCTACCGCTAACCGATAGGATCGACCTGCCTCAGGTCGCCGACCGGGTCAAGCTGCGCCAGCTTGCGAGTGTCTGCTTCATTACCGACGCGGGGAATTGTCGGGGTGATGGTTTTGGCGGCGTCGGCATGGATAATCCAAACTCTTCCGGCGGTGATGAGCCCGAATGGGATCTGAATAACAAAGAACGATGCAATAAAGAAGGATATACACTGACCTCCTGCAGTTCTGTTCAAGATCCTGTCAATTATTGCCCTTACGACAATACCTATTTTGAAAGATGTGAGTGCAAACCGAATTTGGTTACTTGTACCAAACCTTATTATGGTGTCGGCGAGAGTTGCGGCGGGAAATACGCCTCCTGCCAGCTGGATAACGCCAGAGCCTGCAAAGAAGACGGTTATACTCAGACCGGAAGCTGTAACTCAGTTCAGAACATCAACAAACGCTGCCCGTATGACGCCAATTATTTCGATAAATGTGTCTGCCGGTCAGACCTTTACACCTGTTCATCACCGTTACAGGGTGTCGGCACCGCCTGCGGCGGTAAACATGCCTCCTGCCAGTGTCCAAGTAGCTATAAAAGCTGCGACTGCGGCGGCGCGGCCGGGGCAACTTCCTGCTCGTGGGGCGGGATTACCCGCTATTCAAACTGCAAAGCCTGCTGCGGCTCAGAATATGTTTATGACAGTTCCAACTGTGCCTACCCCAAGAAACCTTCCGGGGCCGAATGTGGTGGTAAATATACCCTGTGCCAGGGGAACTGCGCCGATGCGGGATATCGTGACTCCATCCCCAGCGGACAAATATGCAACAAAATCAGCTATGCCGGCAAAACATGCTACACCTCCTGCCGAACAAATGACATTCCCCCGGTGGCGAAAAAATATTGCTCGACCTCTCAACTGGCTTATGAAGAATATTACAGAAACGGGCAATATCTGGGCGTCTTAGTAGGAAACACTTTAGTTAGTAATGAGGTGACTTATCAAAGCTACAGTAGTTGTGTTTCCAGATGCAAAAACAGCAACAGAGCCGGACTGACGTGGCGTTTTCCCAAACTTAGCGAAAGAGATACTTTAGCCTGCGCCATCGTCGCTATGGGTGGCAAGACATATGATGTTTATTTTATGGAAGGCGCACCTGATCCTCATGGATATCCTACGGAATGGTTATTTGGTGAAAGCGATTATAGTGGTCCGAGTCATATGTACAGTGATGATGATAACTACTGTGCCTGTGTTTCCGTTTTATAAATAAGATCTGAAAAGCCCGTCAAGGCGGACTGTCCGGTTTTCGGAAGTCGTTTCCGTGACGGGCTTTTTTATTCCCGGAGGAATTATTTTTTCAGGACAACAACGCCCGGAAGCTCTTTGCCTTCCATCCATTCAAGGAAAGCGCCGCCCGCTGTTGAAATATATGTAAATTTATTTTCAACACCGGCGTTGGCCAAAGCCGAGACCGTATCGCCCCCGCCGGCCACCGTGGTCAGCTTGTTGTCTGATGTTAACTCTGCGGCATGCTCTGCAACTTTGTTGGTGGCGTTATCAAACGGTTTCATTTCAAAAACGCCCAGAGGGCCGTTCCAAACCAGTGTTTTACACTCGTCCATTTTGCGATTAATCAATTCTATTGATTTTTCGCCAACGTCCAAAAGCGACCAACCCTCAGCCGGAATATGTTCCAAATCGACAGTTTTGTGTTCTGCCATCGGCTTAAATTCTTTGGCAACGACAACGTCTTGCGGCAGAATAATTTCACAATGGTTCGCTTCTGCGGTTTTCATGATTTCTTTTGCGGTTTCAATCATGTCCATCTGAACCAGGGAATTGTTTTCGTTAACGGTATCAATGCCGCTTGCTTTCATAAAGGTATGCGCCATACCGCCGGAAATTACCAGTTTATTAACTTTTTTGACCAGATTGTTCAACAAATCCAGCTTGGTGGAAACTTTTGAACCGCCGACAATTGCCATCAGCGGGCGTTTCGGGTCATTCAGGCCTTTGGAGAGCGCATTGACCTCTTCAGCCATCAGCAGTCCCATTGCCGCCGGGCGCAATTTGGCGGCAGCGACCATGGACGCATGTGCGCGGTGAGCGGTTGAAAAAGCATCAGAGACATAGACATCAACCGGTTTAACCAGTTCTTCGGCAAATTTCTCGTCGCCTTTTTTCTCTTCATTATAAAAACGGAGATTTTCCAGCAACAGCACTTCATCATCCTTCAGGGCTTTGATGGCGGTTTCGACTTTTTCGCCGATACAGTCATCAACGAATACAACTTTCAGGCCAAGTGCTTTTTCCAAATCCTTAACAATATGGCTCAGCGAGTTTTTCATGTCGCCTTTGCCTTCCGGGCGGCCGAAGTGAGAGACGACAACGACTTTGGCGCCTTTGCTCTTCAGCAGTTTAATGGTTGGAACCGTGCGGACAATACGCGCATTGTTCGTCACATGAAAATTTTCATCCATCGGGACATTAAGGTCTGCGCGGAGCATAACGACTTTTCCGCTCAAGTTTCCCAAATCTTCAATTGTTTTATATTCCATTTGTTTTTCCTTAGTTTAATATTCGGAAGCAAACCTAAAAAAAAGACTTCCCCGCGGCTCGGCATCCTCCGGCATTTTTCAGCCGGAAACGAATGCGGGCAGCGGGGAAAGCAAAATCAGCCGTTGACTTTGGCCATGTGGGCAACGAGGTCAAGAACCTTGTTGGAATAACCCCATTCGTTGTCATACCAGCTTACGACCTTGACAAAAGTCGGGGTCAGCTGAATACCGGCCTTAGCATCAAAGATAGATGTGCGGGCATCGCCTAAGAAGTCTGAAGATACGACAGCGTCTTCGGTGTATCCCAAAATGCCTTTCAGTTCACCTTCGGAAGCCTCTTTCATGGCTTTGCAGATTTCTTCATAAGTTGTCGGTTTGGCCAGGTTGGCGGTCAGGTCAACAACAGAAACATCCAGTGTCGGAACGCGGAAAGACATGCCGGTCAGTTTGCCGTTCAGGGACGGGATAACCTTACCGACGGCTTTGGCCGCACCGGTCGAAGACGGGATAATGTTGCCGGAAGCCGCACGGCCGCCTCTCCAGTCTTTGGCGGACGGGCCGTCAACGGTTTTCTGGGTGGCGGTGGTTGAGTGAACCGTGGTCATCAAGCCATCCGTAATGCCGAATTTGTCGTGCAAAACTTTGGCAATCGGCGCAAGGCAGTTGGTGGTGCAGGATGCATTGGACACAAACTGAGTGCCTTTTACATAAGAATCGGTGTTTACCCCGCAGACGAACATCGGTGTATCATCTTTTGACGGAGCAGACATTACAACATATTTTGCACCGGCGTCAATATGCCCCTGGGCTTTTTCTTTGGTCAGGAACAATCCTGTTGATTCAACAACATAATCTGCTCCGATTTCGCCCCATTTCAGGTCTGCCGGGTTCTTTTCAGCGGTGACGCGAATCTTTTTGCCGTTAACGACGAGCATGCCGTCTTTGACTTCAATCGTTCCGTCAAACTGGCCGTGCATTGTGTCATAACGCAGCATGTAGGCCATATAATCAACATCCATCAAGTCATTAATGCCGACAATTTCAATATCATTTCTCTTCTGGGCAGCACGGAAAACCAAGCGGCCAATACGTCCAAAGCCGTTAATACCGACGCGAACAACCATAGTATTATCCTTCCAGTTATAAAGTTAAGTTATGTGCGGAAACCCCGCACCGGTCATTTTTAATCCGTGCTTAAATTATCATATTTTATCTTTTTTTCAAGGATAAAATGAATTTATTAAAAGTTTGTTTTAAAACCATCGGGAAGCAAACGGGCGCCGTTTGAGCCAGTCGGTTAGCGGCAGCTTGTCCAGCGGCTAATGAGGCGCGATGCTCGGATTGTACCGGCAGAGGGTTCAGGGATTCCCTCTCTTGCTAGAGAGGGTTAGGGTGAGTAGATAGAGAGAATGAAGCTATTTTTTTAAATCATACTCACCCGCCCTTGCGGGCGACCTCTCTACTAAGAGAGGTGAATATGGGCGCAGCCTGCGGCTGTGAAGTTTTTTGCTACACCTGGATTCCCCGATCAAGTCGGGGAATGACATAGCTAATTTGTTTTTATTATGGATCGCCACGCCGGATTATATCCGGCTCGCGATGACGATCCTGATGATTTTTTTATAAACCCTTTCTGCCCTCCCCTTAACGGAATTAAGGCAAACGGGCGCCGGAAGCTGAGGCACCACCGAGGCGGTGGGGCCATCGGTTAGAGGTGACTTGTTCGGCGGCTAATGAGGCGCGATGCTCAGATAGAGTTGGTAGAGGGTGAAAAGAGAACATT
>CALXTH010000098.1 GCA_944391365.1 uncultured Alphaproteobacteria bacterium
CCTACAACGTGGCCGAATATATGAGTCACGCCAAAGATCTTGACGAACACAGCCGCGGGGTCGCCTTCTTCTCACTGGAAATGTCCGCAGACCAGCTGGCCAGCCGTATTCTGTCCACCGTTACGCAAACTCCGAGCCACAAAATGCGCACCGGAGAACTTGACGAATCAGAGTTCATCCGCATTGCCGCCGGCGTTCGAGAACTTGAAAACATCCCGTTATACATAGACGATTCGCCCGGCGTCAACATCAACACCATCCGCACCCGCGCCCGGCGCCTGAAACGCAACAAAGGCGTCGGTCTGATCGTCATCGACTATATTCAACTGATTAAGGGCAGCGGAAGCAAACATTCTGAAGGCAACCGCGTAGAGGAACTTTCCGAAATCTCCCGCGGACTAAAAATGCTCGCCAAAGAGCTCAACATCCCGGTCATTGCTCTGTCACAGCTTTCCCGCGGCGTTGAACAACGCGACGACAAACGCCCAATTATGTCCGACCTGCGTGAATCCGGCTCTATTGAACAAGACGCCGACATCGTCATGTTTGTCTTCCGCGAAAACTACTACATCAAAAACGAAGAACCCAAACAACGGGCCGGTGAGACCCCCGAACATTTCCAAAACCGGCTTGAAGAATGGGAAAACCGCATCCGCCAGACCGAAAACATCGGAGAAGTTATCATCGGCAAACAGCGCCACGGCCCGACCGGCACCGTCCAGCTGTTCTGGAATGGCGAATTCACCCAGTTTGGCAATCTCGTGCGGGAAGAAAACCTCCCTGATCAAATCGGATAGTAACCATGCAGACACTCCGCAATCTGGGCAATTATCTGCTTGTTTTTGCACTAATGTTTGCCTACACCGGCACCCTCTTGTGCTCAATCATCTTTTCCGCCGGCTGGAACATATTTCGCCGAACGATGATAACGTTGCGCCTCGGCATCAAAGCGGCACGACAGAGAATACGACGCTGAAGAAAACTGCGTCATTTCGCTATAGTCAACTGCCTCTGGCGCAACATGTTTTCCGCATGTACAATCTCCGTGGCACCCGCCTTTTCCGCCACAGTGGCAGGAATGCGTTTCCTCATCATGCCCGCCGCCGCAGCAATCACCATGAACACCGCCTTGGTTGCAACAACATCCGGAGTCGCCGGCACCGGAATTTTCCGATTCGCCGCTGTCATCTGCATTCAAAATCACTTTTTGCATCTGCCGCAGGCGCTCCTTTTGCCCCTCACAACAGCTGCAAGTCCCCTGTACCGGCGTTTTGACAATCAAATCGGCAAGCCATTTAAACATTTTTATTTCTCCTTAAACATCTTTATGCTATAATAGCGCCGTTTGATTACAAAAGACTTAAAGAAGAGGCGGAAATTGAACAAAAAACTGCAAGATTACACCGAAGAAGAATGGGAAGCCGTCTGCACCCGCTGCGGCAAATGCTGCCTGCTCAAACTAGAAGACGAAGACACCGGCGACATCTGGTACACCGACATCGTCTGCCGCTATTTTGACATTGACAACTGCGCCTGCACCATTTATGACAAGCGCTGCCAACTTGTCCCCGCCTGCCTCAAACTGACCCGGGACAACGTCGACAAAATCAGCTGGATGCCCGATTCCTGCGCCTACCGCCGCCTGGTCGAAGGCCGCCCGCCGGCACCGCACACCACCATCAAAGGCCGCTGCATTTCGGAAGATAATGTCCGCGAAGAAGATTACGAAGACCACATCGTAGACTGGAAAGATTTGTAATGAACAACAAAGAATACATGCTTGACCCCGGCATCACCCCCAATGAGCGTTTCAAAACCTCCGTGGTTGAACCGGAATTCTGGCGCAAAAAAAAGCTTGAACAAATGACCAAAACCGAGTGGGAACTACTCTGCGACGGGTGCGGCAAATGTTGCCTGAACAAAATCGAAATCAAAGGCAAAATCAAATTCACCAACACGCGCTGCCGTTTCCTTGATTGTCAAAGCTGCCTGTGCAAAATCTATCCCCACCGGTTTGAAAAAGTCCCCGACTGCCGTGATATTGACCTTGTTGCCATCCGTGAAAAGCCTCGCTGGCTGCCAAAAACCTGTGCATATTGGCTGCTTGACAACGGGTTTGACCTCCCGCCCTGGCACCCGCTGATAACCGGCCGTGCCGCCTCCGTCCATGAAGCGGGCATGTCTCTGAAAAACCGAAACACAATCTCTGAAAGCGGAATCTCCGATTATGAAAATTACCTTATTGACTGGGAAGACTTATAATATTGAACAGGCTTTTGATTTTGACCTCAAAGTCGTCAAAAACCCCCGCGCCAAAAAACTCACGCTCCGGATAGATTCCAAAGAGCGCCTCCCTGTGTTGACCATTCCCCGCTACTGCTCACAGAAAAAAGCGATCGAATTTGTTGAAAATCACCGCCTCTGGATTAAGGAATCTCTGGCGCGCCTGCCCGAACACAAACCCTTTGAAAACGGCGAAACCATCTCTCTTTTCGGCAAAGACGTCACCATCACTCATGCACCTGAACGCCGTCTCGGCGCCAAGATTGAAGACGGCCGTCTGCTCGTCTCCGGCGATATCGAATTTTTGCACCGGCGGGACAAAGACTTCATCAAAAAGAAAGCCCAAAGCGAATTTCTGCGCCGCTCCAATAAATACGCCAAAAAACTCGGCGAAACCATCAACGGCGTCACCATCAAAGACACCAAATCCCGCTGGGGCAGTTGTTCTTCGCTGAACAACCTCAACTACAACTGGCGGATTGCTCTGGCGCCGGATTTTGTCATCAACTACCTGATGGCACATGAAGTTGCCCACCTCCGCCATCCGGATCACTCCCAGCGCTTCTGGCATTGTGTCGCCGGCCTCTGCCCTGATTATACGGAAGGCGAATCCTGGCTGAAACGCCATGGCAAAGACCTCTACCTTTACGAATAACAGCAGAGCTGAAATATCCTGTTGCTTTTTAATAAACAGCACCTTATATTATTACTGAAACAGCTTACAAAAGGAGAATTTATAAAATGTTTGAAACCGCAAAAACCCAATCCCGGGCAATGGTCGATGAAGGTCTGAGAGACTATATGCTCAAAGTTTACAACTTCATGGCCGGCGGTCTGGCCGTCACGGCGCTCGCCGCTTATATCTGCCTGAACACACCGCTGATCAGAATGTTCTTCAGCGTCAATGCCAACGGGCAAGTCACCATGTCTGTCTTATCATGGATCATTTTGTTTGCTCCTCTGGCAATGGTCTTTGCTTTCGGCTGGGTCCTGAGCCGCGGTACCATTCAGCAGGTACAAATGGTTTTCTGGGGCTTTTCGGCTATTATGGGATTGTCCCTGACACCGGTTCTGCTGGGTTATACCGGCGCCAGCGTTGCCCGCATTTTCTTAATCACGGCGGCAATGTTCGGCTCAATGAGCATCTACGGCTACACCACTAAAAGAGACCTGACCTCAATGGGGTCCTTTATGATTATGGGTGTGTGGGGCATTGTCATTGCCTCCCTGGTCAACCTGTTTTTGCAAAGCCCGGGACTGTCCTATGCCTTGTCTGTCCTGACCGTCATCGTCTTCACGGCATTAACGGCCTATGACACCCAGAAAATCCGCCAGATTTACGGCATGGCCGACGATGGCGAAACCATCACCCGCAAAGCCATCGCCGGAGCTCTGTCTCTGTATATGGACTTTATCAACATGTTTCTGGCGCTTCTCCGCCTCTTCGGCGACAGACGCTAATCCCGGCTTCAAGGCCAAACAAAGCTCTCCCTCTGAAGGGAGAGTTTTGTTTTTATTCTTTCCCATTAATAATCCACCAACACCGGCCGAACATAGTAGCTGGTAGTATTGTGATAGCTCCAACTGGTATCACCATCAGACATATCCACAAGGTAGGGGTTATTATTGCCGCTGACGGTAGATGACCAATACCAAGAATTTGTCAGATCTTGTCCTCTAGCTGCTGTGCTTAGACTATTAATTGTAGATTTATTTTTATAAATAAGTTGCAATTCATCTAAGGTCGGCAAACGCCCTTTACTACAGAAAGCTCTGGCGGCTTGCGCATTTGCGTTACTCCAAATCATAGTCCCGCTACTACCGTTTTTGGCATCTCTAACTGCCACAAAGAAGTCCATGCCGCTGGCTCGAACACCAACAATCTTACCGTCGCAATAATACTGGTCTCCAACAATCTCCTCCGTCGGCATCTCTTTCTGACAACTTCCGTCTTTCCATTCATATCCGCTTGCACACGTGCATTGAGTATATTTTCCACCGCAGGCGGAGCCTGCGCCACCGGCATAGCCGGTCCCTGTGCAAGTCAAAGCGAACCCATATTCATCACAGAATTTTTGTTTGCACTCTTCTTCATTCGCACCCAAACATGCCCATTTATTTCCAAACGGGCATTTGACTCCCTTGCCGCCATTGCAGGAAGTTTCAGTATACCCCAACGTTTCACAATTTGTTGTTTCTACGCATTGAGCATTCACAGTTAAAGGAATAAAAGACAGACTTGTCCCGATAAGTAAAAATTTAATATTCATAACTAAGCCCCATTGTTTTGTTAAAACAACACCACCTTAGTTATAAAAACTGAGGTGGTGAGGAGCTCAATAACTGCACTATCAAAGCAGCCGCTGTTATTCGTCATATCGCGAACCCCGAAGGCAGTAACCCGAAAGTTAAAGGCAATATCCTTATTTACCAGCACTCCACACCATAGTGGATATTTTGATAGTAGGTGTTATTGAGACACCATAGTCGGTTTTCCCAACTACACTTTTAGGATACCACAATGGAACAAAGTTCGCAAGCACTTTTTCATGTAATCACGAATTTTAGATTTTCAACCTGACAAAAAGGCTCAGGATTTCTCCCGAGCCTTTATCTCTCCGCTGGCACAATCTGCACGCAGTGCATTTCTTTGCCCCGATCAACCAACAGCTAACCGATGGGGTGAAGCTGCCTCAGGTCGCGCCAGCTTACCACATTTTTCCTTGACAAAAAGAAAAAAACAAAATACAAAAGGCATGTTCCGAGGCCTGCCCGGGGCAGGCTTAAATAATAAATAACAATAACCGGGCTTACAACAAGAGCCCCTTTTTAACCGGAGAAATAAAATGAAACGTACTTATCAACCGAGCAAACTGGTCAGAGCTCGTCGTCACGGCTTCCGCGCCCGCATGGCAACCAAAAACGGCCGCAAGGTTTTGGCCGCCCGCCGCGCCAGAGGACGTGCAAAACTTTCTGCATAAGGCATATAGCTGTTATTGCAATGAAAATTTTGACGATTAAAAAGCGTAAAGATTTTCTCAGAGCCGCCTCCAGAGGGCAACGGGTGCCGACGCATACCGTCCTCGTTCAGGCGGCTCCGAACAAATTTAAAGAAGACACCACAACCTATATCGGCTATACCACCACAAAAAAAATCGGCAAAGCCCATGTGCGCAACCGTGCCCGCCGCCGGATGCGTGCCGCGGCGAGAGAACTGTTTCCCAGTCATGCCATGGAGGGCTATTCCTACGTCCTGATCGGCCGTTTTGACACGGCAGATTGCCCCTTTGAGCATCTCCGACAAGACATAATCTACGCACTCAAAAAAATAACCAAACTCTTCACTCAACCGGAGGAAAACAGCCCTGATACATCCTCTCTCTCATCTGCTGATTCTCAGCATTAAATTTTATCAAAAATTCATTTCGCCTTTGTTTCCCGGCGTCTGCCGCTACCGTCCGACTTGCTCGCAATACATGATTGAAGCCATCCAAACACACGGCCTGATAAAAGGAATATATCTCGGAGTCCGCCGCCTGCTGCGGTGTCATCCCTGGGGTGGTTCGGGCTATGACCCGGTTCCGCCGCCAAACCCCAAAAAACAAAATCACCGCAGACATTGAACAGAAACAAACTTTCGCTTGCCTTTCGGTCAAAAATAGATTAAACATGATGCGGCAGATTATATAATTCTGAAACCATTAAATTTTTTCAAGTGGAGCTCTCATGGAAGAAGAAAACAACAATAACAAAGGCTTGTTTTGGGCAATTATTTTATCGGCGGGCATTATCATGCTCAGCAACTACCTGTTTCCGGCGCCCAAACCGGCTCCGGCGCCAAAGGCTGAAGAAACGGCCGTAACTCAAAACATTCCGCTGACATCTTCCGAAGAAAACACCACGGCTCAGCCGCTCCCTGTTGAACAGGCCTTAAACCAAAATCAGCGTATTGCCATCAGCAACAATGCCCTCACCGGCTCAATCCGGGTCAAAGGAGCCCGCTTTGATGACATTCTGCTTGAAAAATATAAACAAACACTTGACCCAGACAGTCCGAATATTGAATTGCTGACCCCGACCCAAACGGCTCACCCGTATTATGCCCAATTCGGTTGGCTCAGCAATGACAACAGCCTCCGCCTGCCTGACCCCGACACACTGTGGAAAGCCAAAGGCAAAGAACTCACCCCCTCAACACCGATAACTCTGGAATGGAACAACGGCAACGGATTACGCTTCATCCGGACCATTTCGGTTGATGAAAATTATATGTTCAGCATCACCGACAGCGTCGAAAACAACACCGGTTCTGCCATCACCCTTTTCCCCTATGGATTAATCACCCGCACCCCTGACCTGAAAAGCAGCGCCACAAGCGTTGTCCACGAGGGAATCAGCGGCGTCATTGATGACACCTTGCATGAACTCAAATATGACGCTCTTGAAGAAGGCGAAAGCAAAAGCTACACCACCGCAGGCGGCTGGGCCGGCTTTTCCGACCGTTACTGGTTCTCGGCATTCATCCTGAACAATGGCCAGTCAAATAAAATAAAAATCACCAACACCAACGGCAAAACCTATCAGGTCGACTACCTCGGCCAGGCCACCACAATCGCGGCCGGAAGTGTCGCCTCAAATTCCGTCCGGTTCTTCTCCGGCGCCAAGGAAATCAAATTGCTCGATAAATATGCCAAAACACTCGGCATCCCCAAATTTGATCTTGCCGTTGACTTCGGATGGTACTACTTCCTGACCAAACCGTTCTTCTATATTTTGGACTTTCTTTATAACCTGATCGGCAACATGGGCTGGGCCATTCTCTTATTCGCGGCCTTGCTGCGGCTGGCCATGTTCCCGGTAGCCGGAAAATCCTATGAGAGCATGTCTAAAATGAAGAAACTCCAGCCCAAACTCAAAACGCTGCAGGAACGCTACGGCGAAGACAAAATAAAGCTCCAGCAGGAAACCATGGAACTCTATCGTAAAGAAAAAATCAATCCGGCCGCAGGATGCCTGCCGCTGTTGATTCAAATCCCGGTGTTCTTTTCACTGTACAAAGTGCTCAACATCGCGATTGAAATCCGTCAGGCGCCGTTTATCGGCTGGATAAAAGACCTTTCGGCGCCGGACCCGCTAACCCTGTCGGTCATCACCCACCTGCCGGTTCCGGGCCTGCTTGACATCGGCGTCTGGCCGATCATCATGGGCTTAACCATGTACATCCAGCAAAAACTCAACCCGGCTCCGACCAACAAAGATCAGGCACGCATGTTTGCCTTGCTGCCGTTAGTCTTCACGTTCATGCTGGGACATTTTGCCTCCGGACTGGTCATTTACTGGACCCTGAGCAACATTCTCTCCATCATCCAGCAAAAAGCCATCATGCGCAAAAACGGAGTATAACCGGTGGAACAAACAGAAGACAGATATTCTCCCGCCCGGCTCCGGGCTGCTGACGAGCTGTTCCGCCGTCCGGTCAGCTTTGTGCTGAGCGTGGCAAATCTGTCACAACTTCCCCTCTCCGAACTGGATGAAGGCGCTTTTGCCGGCCGCTCCAACGTCGGCAAATCCAGTATCATCAATGCCCTGTTCAACAAAAAAAAATTGGCCAAAACCTCCAACACCCCGGGACGCACCCAACAGCTTAATTATTTCAATCTGGACAACCGGCTCCATCTGGTCGACCTCCCGGGATATGGCTATGCTGAAGCGCCGGACAAATTGGTAAAACAATGGCAAAAACTCATATTCGATTACCTTCGCGGCCGTGTTAATTTAAAACGCGTTTTCTTGCTGATTGATTCCCGCCACGGACTGAAAAAAGTCGATAAAGAAGTAATGGAAATGCTGGATAAAGCCGCCGTCACCTATCAGCTGATCTTAACCAAAACCGACAAAATCAGCGCCAAAGAATGCATGGCGCAGGAACAAAAACTGAAAGCAGAACTCAAAAATCATGCTGCGGCTTATCCGGAAATCATCGCCACCAGTTCAGTCAAAAATCTCGGCTTAGACCACCTCCGTGCTGAAATTGCCTCTTTCATAAGATAAGCCCGACCAGACAAAAACGGCAACGGCAAAATTTTGCTTGATTTTTTGTCTAAAAAAGAATATACTCGTTCCATAAATATATAATTTTGCATATTATGGAATATATAATTTTCTCACTGCTGATTATCGGCATCGCACTCATCTGGTTCAAATGCCATTGTTTCAAAAAAAGACGATTTCGTAAACATTCTAAAAAATAACAAAGATGAAACAACCGGCTTTTTCAAATGCTTCAGAACAGAACAAACAAATTATTCAAACCTGTTTTTGGATAACTGTTCTGATTGGATTTTGTGTATTTTTGATGTGGTGGAACCCCTGGATCGGGATTCCGTACAGTCTGATTTGGGCACGAATTATTTATGACGCCCGCCATGCTGAAACAGCCCCGCCGCATGAAATTGAACCGCCTCAACAAGGTTAAGACCATACGGCAAACATCACCAATAAGCGCCCGGCTCTCAAAACCGGACGCTTATTTTTTACCCGCCTCAATCTCAATCAAAAATCCAGCACCGGCCGAACATAATAATTGTTAGTATTACCGTAATAGCTGTTCATACTACCACGAGACATATTCACGGCGAAATAAGTCCTGCCGTCGTAGCCACTGGCGTAAGGATCAGATGACCAATACCAATTATCTGTCAAATTTTGCCCTCCAGCGGCAGTGGATAAACTATCAATTTTTGATTTATTGTTATAAATTATCAATAATTCATCTCTAGTCGGTAACCGCCCTTTACCGCAAAAAGCTTTAGCAGCCTGAGAATTTGCAGTATTCCAATTCATCGTCTCGCTACTACCATTTTTGGCATTCTCAATCGCAACAAAGAAACTCATACCGCTGGCTCGAACACCTACAACCTTACCGTCACAATAATACTGGTCTCCGACAATGCCCTCCGTCGGCGTCTCTTTCTGGCAACTTCCATTCTTCCACTCATATCCCTCTGCACAATTGCATTGAATATATTTGCCACCGCAGGCAGAGCCTGCACCACCGGCGTAGCCGGTCCCCGTACACGTTAAAGTAAAACCATATTCATCGCAGAATTTTTGTTTGCACTCTTCTTCATTTACGCCCAAACACGCCCATTTGTTTCCAAACGGACACTTGACGCCTTTCCCTTCGTTGCAGGAGGTTTCAGTGTAGCCCAAAGTTTCACAATCCTGCGTGGCAACACATTGGGCAAAAGATAAAGCTGGTAAAAAGGACAGACTTGTCCCCAAGAGTAAAAATTTAATTTTCATAACAAAGCTCCATTGTTTTAAGTAAAAAACAACGCCACCATAAGCTATGAAAACCAAGGTGGCGCGGAGCTAGAAAACCGTCAACGCAACGGTCGAACTTCTTCGTCTACCTACTGAACTTAACCAGTTAACAGGAGCATAATATTAATGTAAACATCAATATCAGAGGCTGTCTGCAAGTGCTTATCCCGTCCACTCCACACCGTGGTGGATTCTACGTTGAGGTGTTTTCTAGACACCACAGCCGGTTTTTCCAACTGCATAATCAGAATACCACAACGGAAGAACTTTCGCAAGCTCTTTTTGATGTAATCACGAATTTTGAAATTTCAAGGTAAGAGGAAAAGAAACAAGCTACAGCGTTCCTCCCCTTAATTCCGTTAAGGGGAGGACAGGAAGGGTTTATAAAAATCATCTGAATTGTCATTGCGAGGAGACCGCTAGGTCGACGCGGCAATCCATCATAATATAAATGGATCGCCACGGCGAATAAATTCGCCTCGCGATGACATCCTTTTTCTCTTCACTGCCTCGGTAGCGGCACAATCTGAGCATCGCGCCTTCATGCCCCAATATTGCCACCTCAAACCGACCGGGTCAAACGGCGCCCGTTTGTTCCAATCCCTCCACAGCAAACCGATGGGATCAACCTGCCTCAGGTCGCAACCGGGTCAAGCTGCGCCAGCTTGCGAGTGTCTGTTTTATTACCGACGCGGGGCATTGTCGGGGGGATGAGTATGATTATGGCGGGGCGAATACGCCAGACAATTCTTCCGGCGGGACACCGGGCGGTGGCGGTTCATCAGGGGCAGGTTCTTCTTCATCCGGCGGAGATAACGGAAACGGTGATGAGCCGGAATGGGAATTGGACAATAAGGAGCGCTGCAATAAAGAGGGATATGTCACAACAAAATGTAATTCGGTTGAAAATCCGGTTAACTTCTGTCCTTATGACAATTCTTATTTTGAAAAATGCGTTTGCAAACCGGGACTGGTGACCTGCACTAAACCTTACTACGGCGTCGGCGAGAGTTGCGGCGGGAAATATGCCTCATGCCAGCTGGATAATCCTAGAGCCTGCAAAGAGGACGGATATACCAACACCTGTCCCGCCGGACAAAAACTCCGCAAAGACCAGCGTTGCCAATATGATAGTTCTTTCGGTATTTGTTGCACCGAACATTGCCCGGCTTATAGTTCGACACCTTGTATATTAAGAAAGTCATATTTTAGTAATGGAATCTGGTTTAATATGACATCATAGCGAGATTGCAATCTCGCTATGATGAGCGGAGAGT
>CALXTH010000099.1 GCA_944391365.1 uncultured Alphaproteobacteria bacterium
TGCATTTCAAAAACACCGATTTCATCCGTCGCACCATTACGGTTTTTTACTGCGCGGAGAATGCGGAAGTGATGGCCGCGTTCACCTTCAAAATAAAGCACCGTATCAACCATGTGCTCCAAGACCCGGGGGCCGGCAATGGCTCCCTGTTTGGTGACATGGCCGACAAGAAACAGTGTGAAGCCTTTGCGTTTGGCCAGTTTAATCAGTTCATAGGCACAAGCTCTAACCTGAGCCACACTGCCGGGGGTGGACTCGACCTCGTCGAGATACATGGTCTGAATGGAATCAATAATAACAACCGCGGCATGTGATTTTTCAAGACTGGCGATGATGTCTTTTATTTCCGTCGCGCTGGCCAGGTTGACGGGCGTTTGCTCCAGTTTGAGCCTTTTGGCGCGAATCCGGACCTGATCAATCGCCTCCTCACCGGAAATATAATAACATTCCGGTTTTTCCGGCAAAGATGCTATACTGGCACAAACTTGCAACAGCAGAGTTGATTTACCTATGCCGGGATCGCCGCCAACCAAAATGACGGAACCGGGCACAAGCCCGCCTCCGCAGACACGGTCCAGTTCTTTGATATTGGTATGTAGGCGGGTTAAGGCTGTTTCTTCACCGGAGAGGGCTACAAATTCTATTTGTTTTCCTTTCTTTTTCGGGGCAATATTGGAAAAACCTTCACCACCGACGTGTTCTTCGACAATGGTGTTCCATTCGCCGCAGGCATCGCATTTTCCCTGCCATTTGGGATAAACAGCGCCACAGTTCTGACAGGCAAATTCCGTTGTTTTTTTAGCCAAGGCTAAATCTCCACCTTAATCGGCCCCTGTGAGCTGCCATTGATGAACTGGCGAACATACGGATTGTCCGTTTTATCAAGTTCTTTAACCGTCCCCTGCCAAATGATTTTGCCGTGATAAAGCATGGCTATACGGTGAGCAATTTTGCGCGCCGAAGCCATGTCATGGGTGATGGTCAATGCCGTTGCGCCCAGGCCTTTGGCCGACTCAATAATCAGATCATTAATTACATCAGCCATTATCGGGTCAAGTCCGGTGGTCGGTTCATCAAAAAAGATTATTTCCGGTTTTGTGGCAATGGCCCGCGCCAAGCTGACACGTTTTTGCATACCGCCGGAAAGTTCACTCGGGTAAAGGTCTGCCACATCCGGCGCCAGACCAACCTGGCGCAAAACGCGAATGGCCTCGGTTTTGGCCTTTTTACGTTCCATTTTTTTGTTTTCAATCAGGCCAAACGCAACGTTTTCCCAAACCGTCAGGCTGTCAAACAAAGCTCCGCCCTGAAAGAGCATGCCCATTTTGGCATGCAGGGTATCTTGTCTTTTGCGATCAGCCCCGATGGTTTCTTCCCCGTCAATTTCTATTGAACCGCTGTCCGGTATCAATAATCCCTGAATACATTTAATCAGAACGGATTTTCCGGTTCCCGACCCGCCGATGACAACAAGGGATTCCCCTTTGTTCAGTTCAAGGTTAATGCCGTCAAGAACCACTTTTTTGCCAAAGGCTTTATGAAGATCGGTTATTTTTATTTTTGTTTCAGTCATTTTAAGTATCTCCGAAAACTATTGGGCAAAGAAGAGTTCTGTCAGGATATAGTTGAAGACCAGAATGAGGATTGAGGCCGAAACAACTGCATTTGTGGTTGCTTCACCCACACCCTGAGCTCCGCCTTTTGATTTGTATCCGTTATAGCATCCCATCAATGTAATGATAAACCCGAAAACAGAGGCTTTAACAAGGCCGGAAATGATGTCTATGGCTTCCATATTCTGTAAGGTGGAATTGATGTAGTTGGCCGGGTTGAAGCCGAGCTTATAAACACAGATAACATAACCGCCGAAGATGCCGATGATATCTCCGATGAAAACCAGTAACGGCAGGACAATAATCCCGGCAATGATGCGCGGGGCAACCAGATATTTGAACGGATTGGTTGACAGGGTTACCAAAGCGTCAATCTGTTCAGTAACACGCATGGTTCCGATTTCTGCCGCCATTGCCGCACCGATACGTCCGGCAACCATCAAACCGGAAAGAACCGGCGCCAGCTCACGGGTTACGGAAATCAGCACAACGGAAGCCACAGAACTTTCCGCGCCAAAACGGGCAAAACCGGTATAACTTTGCAGGGCGATGACCATTCCCGCAAAAATGGTTGTCAATCCGACAACGGGCAGAGAATAAAAACCGATATCAAGCAGTTGTCTTCCTAATAATTTGAGGTAGAACGGCGGTGTTATGCAGTTGTATAAAGACCGGGCGACAAACAACGTCAAATCGCCAAAGCGGGAAATGAACTTAACCAAAGGTTTTCCCAAAGCTCTCAAAAAATCCTGAATACGGTTTATCATGAGGTTATCTCTCTGTTAAATTGTCATAAAAATCAGGTGTATTATATGCAGACACCAAAAATTAATCAAGAAAACTCTCAGCTTTGATCACAATCTTATCGCCGGCACTGGCCTCAAACGGATAAAGTTTCATCAGAGGAATTTTGACTCCGCCCAGGTCATAAAATTCCGGACGGGGAAGGCGTTCTACTTCTTTTGGCGTTTTGACCAGTTCAACAACCAGAGAAACCTTTATGCTCTCAAGATGGGAAAATTCACAAATGCCTACCCCCCTCACCTCAAGTTTTCCGGCAATGCTGCGCGGACAAGAGGCTTCGGCTTTTTCAGATGAAATATCTATGTTAGTCCGGTCATCAGCGACAAGCATTGCGCCATATTGCCTGATGAGCCGCAAAGCCAAATCGGATTTTCCGGAACCGGGAGGCCCCATCAGCAGGATGCCTTTTCCGTTTAACTCAATACATGTGGTGTGAATATTCATCATGCGCCGAAAACCTTTTGCAATTGTTGCATTTTTTCATCAGAGGCGGATGATATGGTGAGTTGTCGTTCATTTCCGGCAGCGGTAAAGGTTATACGGAAACAATTCCGAGGAAGATAGCAGCTCATTTTATCCGGCCATTCAATCAGACTGACCCCTTCATAAAGCGCTTCTTCCATCCCCAGTTCAAAAATTTCTTCTGCCGATTTCAAACGATATAAGTCAAAATGATAAATGGTAAAATCCGGTGCATCATAAAGCTGCACTAAAGTAAAAGTCGGACTGGGAACGTCGATTTTTCCGCATAAAGCATGGATAAAGGCCCTTGCAAGGACGCTTTTTCCCATTCCCAAAGTTCCGAACAAAGCAAAGCAATCTCCTCGGCCGGCAAGCTGAGCCAGTTTTTTGCCGACTTCGGCGGTTTCTTCTTCAGAAGTTGTACGGATAATGATTTCAGACATCAAGCAAACTCTTCTTTTTGCGACTGGGTGCTTTGATAATTTTTATAGACGGAGTTTGTGCCTGTTGTGCCCGCCAGTCCCATGGCATATAAAACTTTCCTTCCCAAAGACCGCGTCGTTGCAAACGGGCTTCTTCTTCATAAGGGTAATAAATATCGGTATATTTCAGATAAGCCACGGCCCAGCCGGCATTAACCAGTGCGGCACCAAGGTCATATTGTCCGAGTGCGCAGGTTCCGACCATATTGCCATGATTATCCTGCTGCATTATCCGACATTCAAGCGTATATCCGTTAATCCAGCTGCGCAACCAGTCACCGGCCACTTGTCCGCAGCGATAGGCCCTTCCCTGCCCGTTGGCACAGGTTTGATTAGTTTCAGGGGCATCTATTCCATATAGACGGAGATATTTGCCGTTGATTTTCAGTGTATCGCCGTTAATGACTTTTGCCTCGCCATAAATGACCGGAAAATCAGTCGGATTGATTTCTGCCGGTTCACCCGAAACATTAAAATAATTCATTAACTGACTGACTGTACTTTCTTCTTCGGGAACAATATTGTCTCCGAAATTTTCTGTTGTCCGGGCGTGAGTCTCAAACGGATTGGCATGGCGGGGTTCGCCGGTATTTTGTCCCATAAAGCTGCGGAGATTGCCGCTGATATTGCCTATGCCTCCCCTAAAGCCACCGATGGCGTAAATAATAAAAAGAATTATTCCCGCAACCAGCAGCATGGACGGAACACATCCCATTGCCCGCCAAGCCATTTTGGTAAAAATATAGAGGATAATCAGGCCGGCAATCAGTCCGACAAAGCCTCCGCCCTGCAGCAAAAGGCTGTTGCTCTGGGTTCCGGCTCCACCCCACAAAATAAGAACAAAGGCGGCTATTCCCAGCAAAACTTTTTTCAGAAACATCATGACCTTTATATCCTCAATATTGTTCTTTGTGTTCAGGGTAGTCCTATTTTGTAAAGATATGGTTACTCAAGATATTTTTTGTATCCGTCCAGGGTTTTTAAGGTTATCGGCGAATCAAAAATATAGCTTTTTCCGGCTTTATGCAGTTTTTCATATTCGTCTTTATCTCTCCAGCCGATGATTTTTGCCGGGTTGCCGCCGACAATTGCACATTTCGGGACAGATTTGGTTACAACAGAACCGGCAGCGATAATTGCACCGTCATCAATGCGAACACCTCCCAGAATAATGCAGTTTGAAGCTATCCAGACATGTTTGCCGATATGGACTTTTTGTTTATATCCGGTTTGATCAAAAGGAAGCATATCTGCGCCTTTATAATTATGACTGGTTGTGATAATGGTTGTTCCCCAGCCGATCCCGGAATCATCATCGAGAAAAAGACCTCCTTCGGCATAAATCTGAACTTTTTCACCGATGTAGATGTTTTTTCCCATTCGGATGTTTTCCCGGTTATGAATCATTGCTCCGCGGCAGATTTTCTGATCCGGAGAAAATCCGGGTTGATAAATAAATTCATGGCGATATTTTTCCCGTAGTTTTTTTCGTATGGTTTTGACCGGTATCAGATTGATTAAAAATTTTTTGAGTTTTATTGGCATTTTTTTATTTTTTCCTTTAAGCTTATTTAATCCATTTTCTGATTTTTTTGCGCAGGGAGCGCGGATATGTTACCCAAAGAAGGATTTTGACAAACGGGCGCAAAATTCCCTTGAAAACTCGAATCATCCGGCGGCGGGTAAATTCTCCCGTAAAACCGGCTTTTTTTATGAAATAAATATAATTTTTGTCCGGAAAAATCCGGTTCCAGATTTTGACAACCCGGCCGGCATAATGGATAATTGCCGGATTTTTGACGGCCGCAAAAAGTTCATCATCTGAATAGACTAAAGATAACCATTTGTATTCCGGTGATTTTTTTCCATCATAGTATAATCCCTCAAGGACGCAATATGTAAAAGGAACCGCGCCGATTTTATCACAACCAAGATTCAAGACATCAAGATCATAGGTTTTTATTCTCGGTCGGAAGTCTTTGATTATCTGTAAAAATTTTTCGGTCAGTTGTTGTTTTCGCATTTTTTGCAGATTAACCAGCATAAATCCCGGCATAAAAATAAATTCATTTTTGTTTTCGGGAAAATGTTCGTGAATCTGTTTCGGAGCGGCACTGCGTTCGGCAATAATTCCCATCCAGTAATAATCTTTAATGTCCGTCTTATAAATATCGGACATATCCCGTTTAAAGACAACATCTACATCAGACCAGATAACTTTGTCATAATCTTTGACAAAGTCCTGAATAATCAACCGGTAATAAGTGGCAATTCCGCTCCAGCCGGTCGGCGCGTCTTTAAAATAATCTTCAGGGATATGCACCCAGCGGAGTTCAAAACCGGTGTAAATATTTTTCAAATTTTCAATTTTGGCGATTGTTTGCGGCTTTAGTCCGGAATTAAAAATAAAAATATCATAAAAGGTATTTTTGTCGCGATATTCCAGCAATGAGCTTATGGCAACACCGGCAGGAAGCGCATAATTGTCATCAAAAGCAAAAACAACGGGAATTTTCTGCATTTTTAATCCTTTGTTATTTGTTCAATGGTTTGACGCAATGTTTGGGCTGATTTATGGTAAACTTTTTCAGCATGTTTTTCGAGAGCCGAAAGTTTTCCGGCATATTCATTTTCTTTCATGGCTATGGCCTGTTTCATCGCCTCACAAAGATTGTTTCCATGATACAAAATGCTGTCTTCAGCTGTAAAACCGTAGATTTTGGCAAAGGTTTCTTCAAGAAGCATCGGTTTGTTCAGCCCCAAAGACAATTGTTTGGAACCAGTTGTTGTTCCTTTTTTATAAGCTTCCTGTACCGGGCTTTCAGGATCAAGCAGAGCCAGGAGAAAATCGCTTTCCATACAGCTTTTGTACATATCAGGGAAATTCAGCCGTCCGAGTTTTTTGAGATGATTTTGCAAGTGTGACGGAATTTCCATGCCGCCGGAGCCGATTACCACAACTTCAAAATCAGAAAGGCCTTCTTTTATCAGGGTTTCAACAGCGTCCAAAAGCTGGGTACAATTTCGGGTGTTCGGTGACAAACGGCCGATCATGACAAATCTGGTTTTGGCATTTTTCCGATGTTTGGGAATCGGACCAAAATAAATCGGGCACAACAGGCCGGCTTTGTTTTCGGCCAGAGGAAATTCATTCAACACAAACAGGCGTTTGTTTAAATAATGATTGTTTTCTTTATACGCCGTCAGATTTTGACAATTATGGTAAATGCACAAAGATCCGTAAACCGACTGAGGTTCAAATCCGAGATAATCATAATATCTTTCTTTGGTTTCCTGATAATCAAAGGAAGAAATAAACACAAAATCATAATTTTTAATGATTTTGTGTTTTAACAGGGACTTTATCCGCCATTTTTGCACGGGGAAAATATCCGGTTTTTCATTATCAGCAAACAAAGCAAAGGGATTTTCTTCATAATTTCCGATCCGCATAAGAACATCAACGTGATATCCCAAATCCTGCCAATATTTGACGAATCCCGGCACAACTTCGCCGTGATAGTTGTTCGGCTCAACGACCAAAACACTTTTCTTTTTGACTTTATGTTGCAAAAAATCAACATAAAAATGGTTATATTTTTTATAGTTGTTCCATATTTTTCCACAGTCCAATTCCTTAAGGGAAGCGATGGCTTTTTTGCGCAGTCTTTTAACCGGAATCCAGCAGCACAAGGCTTGGGCGAGATGTTTTTTCATCGGAAGACCTCTTTAAAATTGTTGTATTGTTTTTTATTTGTATCAAATAAAAAGCTTAAGGTCAACCAACTAAACAAAAAGACGGTATAAGAAAAAGACCGCTCATCAAAGCGGCCTTTTGTTCTTTGAATATCCTGATTATTTTTTGCTGTAACAATGGCAATGGCAGATACCATCCCGCTCAATGTCGCTGCGGCAAAGCTCGGAGATGCAATAACGTGCGGCATTGCTGCTGTCACAAGGGCAGCGCTGCCATTCACTTTCGCCAAACATTTTGCTTTTTGCCCGGGCAACTTTTTCAATGTTTTCGGTCGGGATATAACCGGCTTCTTTACAGTTGGCCATCATTTTATCTAAAATATCTGTCATATTAAATTTCCTTTAGTCTATTATTTTCATTGTAAATTTTTCATTGCCGACAGCGGTCAGGTTTTCTGTTTCAACCGGAGCGGAAAGTCCTTGGAATGTGTTATTATTACGCTTTTGTTCAAGGATGTCAATTATCATGTCAAGTTCGGCAACCGAAGCATATTGCAAAACGACTTTTCCACCGCCCTGTTTATTCGGTGAAATGCTGATCCGCAGGCCGAGTGATTTTTTCAAATCTTTTTCAAGATCTGCAATATCATCATCTTTTTGCGCTTTTGCTTTTTTGGAAGAGACTGTTCCGGATTTTATTTTATTGACCAGCTCTTCAACCTGACGGACGTTTAAATCTTTTTTGATAATCAGTTGAGCCAGTTCTTCGGCATTATCCAAACCAACCAAATTTCTGGCATGTCCGGCAGAAAGTTTTCCTTCTTTAATCAGGTTCTGCACACTTTCGGGCAAGCTCAGAAGTCTTAATGTATTGGCAATATGACTGCGAGATTTTCCAATGATTTGAGACAGAGCCTCCTGTGTATGAGAAAATTCATCAATCAGACGCTGCAGTCCTTCGGCTTCTTCTATGGCGGAGAGGTTTTCGCGCAGAAGATTTTCAACCAGCGCAACTTCCAGAACCTCTTTATCATTCATTTCTTTTATAATCACCGGAACTTCGGTCAATCCGGCAAGTTTGGAAGCACGAAGGCGCCTTTCTCCGGCAATCAGTTCATAGCCGTCGGATGTTTTGCGAACCAATAGAGGTTGAAGAACGCCCTTTTCCTTGATGGAGGCAGCCAGAGCTTTTAAGGCTTCTTCGTCAAATTCTGTTCGCGGTTGATAGGGACTCGGCACGATACTGTTGATATTAACCTTATCAGAGGGAGTTACAGGATGTGCTGTTGAATGAGCCGAAGCATGTGCCGGAACATCTCCTAAAGCATCACTCAGATCCAGGTCATCATCTCCCAAAAGAGCACCTAATCCGCGGCCAAGGCTTTTGCGTTTACCATGATTATGAGTTTCAATATCGGCCATTTTATCCAACTCCTCCAAAGTGTTTTCTAACATGCGATCAATTCCTTTTCTCTTTTCAGGACTTCTCCGGTCAGACTGATATAGGCCTGAGATCCGGGACATTTGAAGTCATAAAGCAAAACGGGTTTGCCATGAGACGGAGCTTCAGAAATGCGGACATTCCGTGGAATTACCGTTTGATAAACTTTTTTACCAAAAAAGCTGCGGACATCATCTTCGACCATCTGGCTTAAATTGTTGCGCTTATCGTACATGGTCAGGACAACCCCCTGCAAATCAAGCGCGGGGTTAAATTTCTTTTTAATAATATTGATATTGCGAATCAGATCGGTTACACCTTCCAAAGCCAAAAATTCACACTGCAGCGGAACAATTACCGCGTTGGCCGCGACCAAAGCATTAATAGTCACCAGACTCAGTGACGGCGGGCAGTCTATTAAAATATAATCATAATTGACGGCATAATTGCTTATTGCTTTCTTCAGGGCGAATTCACGTTCCGGCATATCGACCAATTCGACTTCGGCCCCGGCTAAATCTGCCGAAGCGGGAATAATTGAAAAATCAGGAATTTCGGTCCAGACAATCGCTTCTGTCAGTTTACAGGCTCCGACAAGAACCTCATAAGAAGAAACCATGCGTCCTTTTTTTTCTATTCCCATGGAAGTGGTGGCATTACCTTGCGGGTCAAGATCAATAACCAGAACTTTTTTGCCGGCGGCAGCCATGGCTGTTGCAACGTTTACGGTTGTCGTTGTTTTTCCGACACCGCCTTTGCGATTGGCTATTGCAATTATTCTAGGCATTATTTTCTCCTTTTCTCTGATAAACCGGTTATAATTAAAACCATGCCGTCGTCACTGGATTCGCTCGGAACGGCTTTATAATCAAAATTCCAGTGTTGTTCGGCAACAGATAATTCTTCCTGATATTTTTTTCCTTTTGGAAAAATACATTTTGTTTTTTGTGAACAAAAAGCAGAAGCATATTGAAATAACTTATCAAGGGAACACATAGCCCGAGATGTGATAACATCGACTTTTTCAACCGGGATATTTTCTATCCTGCTATTGATGACTTCGACATTATGCAGTCCAAGCTGTTTGACAACCGCGTTTAAATACAGTGTTTTCTTTTTAATACTTTCTATTAATTTTATTTTTAAATACGGTGTTTTTTCTTGTAGAACAGTAGCCAAGACTAATCCCGGAAACCCGGCTCCAGAGCCAAAATCATATAACAGTTTGGTATCATCAGGAATAAAATTAAGCAACTGAAGAGAGTCTAAAAAATGGCGATTCCAGGCGTCTTCCAGAGAGGCTTTGCTTACGAGATTAAACTTTTGCTGCCACTCATGTAAAAGTGCTTCATACGTTTTTAATTTTGAAATTGTTTCACGTGAAACAGAATATTTTTCCATTATATTTTTCATGAAAATATTTATATAAATTTTCACGAAAATTTAAAACATATTTTATTGAGTTATGAACACCTAAAAAACATTATTTTTGAAATATTTTAAAATCAATGCGTTAAACAATGTTTCTCTATTCTAAATCAGAAGATTTTACAGACTCGATATTTTTTATCCCGTTTGCAGAAAGACAGCTGCTAAATATTTATATGAAAAAAAGATCTATGCAGAAATTCTTAAAATTTTATAGATATCGTTCTGGCATTTTTCATCAAAAAAAGTTTTAAGATCATAAAGCTGTGCTTTAATATGTTCTTGAGATTCGGGCGTTGTTCTATATCGTTTGGCGATATCGGCCAGGCGCTCTTCAAAAGAACAAATCCGTCCCCGGTCATTTAACATATCAACCATAGCTATGAGTTTGTCATAATCATTATATTCAAAATTTTTCATAATCTCCCGGCTTTCGGAAAGATAATCTTTATAATGAGGATAATCTTCATCTTTAAAATCCGGGGTATAAAAACTATGAGTCAGACAGACCTGGGCAATTTCATCATATCCCAGAGACTGCATATATTTATAGCCGACAATACCATGGAAAATATGTTCGTTCCATTCATCGATAATTCTTCCGCAGTCATGTAGAAGCCCCATGACATAGGCTTTCCGCCATTCAAGGTATTTTGTTTTTTTGGCGATGACTTCGCCGATTTTGGCTGAAAGACGACTATGAGCCCGAAAAGATGTCTCCATATCTCCAGTAAAGGGATATTGGGTTGAGTTGCGTATATAAACAACTCTTTCAAAAAGCTCTTCGGCTTCTGCCGGCGTGGGACAAGTCATCACTAACACCTCATAAAAAAGTTTAAATACACTGTTTATTTTATTTCTAAAAGTTCATAAACATCTGTTCCGCATTTGCGGCTGAAATATTCTTTGAGTTTTATGGCATTATGATATGAATTTTCCAAAACATTCCAGTTCAAGTCATATCTTTTTTGAATGCCAGCAAAGCGTTTTTCGATGGACACAACAGCTGTTCCTTCAAAAAACATATCACACAGCTGGACAATTTTATCATAATCATCAAAGATCATTTCCTGCATTTGTTTTTTTGCCCACACTAAACCATCGTACGGATAAGAAGTAAAATGAGAAAAATCAAAATCCGGAGCGTAGAATGTATGCGTCAAACAAATTCTTGCTATTTGAGGATAGCCAAGTTCCGTTAATTTTTCGTAACCAATTTGCCCATGAAAAAAATATTTTTGATTTTTAAGAAAACATTTTCCATAGTCATGCAGTAAACCGGAAACATAGGTTCGATCAGAATCTAAATCTGTTGTCAGGACAGCTATTTTCTGACAGCAAGCGGCTATCCCTTTGGTATGAAAAATATATTCTTTACAGGCCTGTTCAGTCCAGAGGCTACGAGCGTTATCCAGCCCTTTTTGCCAGATTTTTTCAGCCTTTTGTTTTGTCAGATATTGATTCATTTCGACTTGCGCAAAGTTTAAATACAGTGTTACTATCTTTTAATATATCCAAGAACAGCTGTAATTGCTGCCGGGGTTACTCCAGGAATGCGAGAGGCTTCTCCGATGGTCGACGGACGGACTTTGGAAAGTTTTTGAACCATTTCCCGAGAGAGTCCGCCGATTTGTTCATAATTGATATCGTCATGAATTTTTAGTTGCTCGTCTTTTTTAAATACTTCTATATCAGCTTCCTGTCTTTTTATATATCCCGCATAACGAGCTTCAATTTCTATTTGATCATAGATATCATTTGGAATATAAGCCAGTTCAGGCCATAGTGTATTAATTGTTTCACGTGAAACAGTATCATAAGACATCAGATTATAAGCCGTCCTTCGTGTTCCGTCCTGTTTGACTTTTATATTTAATTTGTTTAGATCGGCATTCCTGGCGGTTAGTTTTTCAACCAAAGACCGACAAGTATTCAGTTGTTCTTTTTTCGCTTTAAATACAGTGTATCGTTTATCTCCGACAAGGCCTATTTCATGACCTTTTTCTGTCAGACGAAGGTCTGCATTGTCAGCCCGGAGCAAAAGGCGATATTCAGAACGGGAGGTAAACATCCGATAGGGTTCATCAACACCTTTGGTTATGAGATCATCTATCATAACCCCTATATAACCTTCACTGCGGTCAATTGTGAATTTTCTTCCGTCATTCAGAGCTGTAAGAGCAGCATTTGTTCCGGCAATCAGTCCCTGTGCAGCGGCTTCTTCATAACCGGTTGTTCCATTAATTTGTCCGGCTAAGAAAAGGCCCGGAACTTTTTTGACTTCGAGGCGGTTATTTAATTCCTGCGGATCAACAAAATCATATTCAATGGCATAAGCATAACGCAGAATTTCAACGTTTTCCAGTCCGTCCATTGTATGAATAAAGGCTTCCTGTACATCTGCAGGAAGAGAAGTTGAAATACCATTCGGATAAACGACATCAGTTTTATACCCCTCAGGTTCAAGAAAAATCTGGTGACTATCGCGGTCCGGAAATTTGACCAGTTTGTCTTCAATACTCGGGCAATACCGGGGACCTATCCCTTTTATCAAGCCAGAGAAGAGGGCGCATTTTTCAAAATTATCCCGAATAATTTTATGTGTTTGTTCATTTGTTCTGGAAATAGCACACTGAATTTGTTTTTGAGGCAGATTTTCGGTTAAAAAAGAAAAAGGAATGGGATGGATGTCACCGTCTTGTTTCGGAAGTTTATCCCAATTAATGGTTTTACCATTTAAACGGGCAGGGGTTCCGGTTTTCAAACGTCCCAAATTCAAGCCGAAATGTTTTAAATACGGTGTTATACCTGTACAACTGACATCATTGACCCGACCGCCAATTGTTGTCTGATGACCGGTAAACATAACACCATTTAAAAAAGTCCCGGAAGTCAGAATGACAGCCCGAGCATGAATCTCCGTATTATCGGCTAAAATAACGCCGGCAATTTTATCTTTTTCAGCCAGAAGACCTTCAACGGCGGCTTCAATAATTGTCAAATTTTTTTGTTTTTGTAAAGCGTCAAGCATATATTTTTTGTAAAGTTCACGGTCAGCCTGGGCTCTGGGACCCCGGACAGCCGGTCCTTTAGAAGCATTAAGCATGCGGAACTGAATGCCGGCTTTATCAATGACTCGTGCCATCAATCCATCAAGAGCATCAATTTCACGGACAAGATGTCCTTTTCCCAAACCACCGATAGCCGGGTTGCACGACATTTCGCCAATTGTTGCAATTTTATGTGTAATCAAGGCGGTTTTGGCACCCAAGCGCGCTGCTGCCGCACAAGCTTCACATCCGGCATGGCCTCCACCAATAACAATAACATCAAAATCTGTTTTATTCATTTTTTGTGCCTAAATTTAATTTTTGTAAAGGTTTACAACAGCTTATTTCTTTTGGCAAGAGATTAATGTATCTCAAACTGTTTTTTTGAAGACAAGAAGAGAGAAATAAGTTTAAATACAGTGTTATTTACCAATACAAAAGCTACCAAAAATTTTATCAAGAATTTCATCAACTTCTATACGCCCGGTAATTTTGCCAATTTCACGGGCAGCGAGGCGGATATCTTCAGCGGAAAGTTCAATTTCTTTATCCAAGTTGAAAAGCCGAAGAGAAGAAAGTGCATTTGACAAAGCTTCCCGATAACGTGTCCGGGTAATCAGCAAATTAGAATTCACCGTAAACTTATCCTGAATAATTTGTCCTATAGCGTCAAGCAAAACTTCTATTCCCTGCTGATGTTTTGCTGAAATGACTATATTGCCATTGGCCGCCAAAATTGAACATTGTTCAGAACTTAAAGTATCACATTTGTTTGCAATATATAAAATTTTGTTTTTAAATGTTTTTTTTATATTTTCAAATACTTGAACACTGTCTTGCGATGCATCAAACAAACAAAGCAGCAAATCAGCCGAATTGATCTTTTGATAAGCAATTTCAACACCTTGTTTCTCAATGGCCTCTTCAGTTTCCCGGATACCGGCCGTATCGGTTACGATAACCGGATAACCGTTAAGGTCAAGGTGAATATCAACAGCGTCTCTTGTTGTTCCGGCTATATCGGAAACGATAACGACGTCACGTTTGGCTATTGCATTTAATAAACTTGATTTGCCGGCATTTGGTTTGCCGACAATAACAACTCTGAAGCCTTCTCTCAGCCTTTCACCAATATTATCAGCAGACAGATGTTTTTCTATGCTTTCGCGCAGTTTAAATACAGTGTTATTTATGTTATCTACAACATTTTCAGGAATTTCTTCATCGGGAAAATCAATATAAGCCTCAAGATGAGCCAGCAGGGTTACCAGTTGTTCTCGCCAAGTTTCATATAAATTTTTGAGGTTTCCTTCCATTTGGCGCAATGCATATTTTCGTTGAGCCTCGGTTTCAGCATCTATTAAATCAGCCATTCCCTCAGCTTCGGTCAAATCCATTTTGTTATTATAAAATGCTCTTTTTGAAAATTCTCCGGGTTCAGCCATACGAAAATCGGGAATCCGGCTCAAATTATCAAGGACAGTGGAAATAACCGCCCGTGATCCGTGGGTATGCAATTCAACAATATCTTCTCCGGTGAATGAGTTTGGTGCCTTAAAATACAGCAAAAGACATTTATCCAAGGTTTGTTTTCCGGAAATGTCTTTTAAATCAACAAAATAAGCATAACGTGTTTTGAATTTTGTTTTTATCAAAGATGTCATCCGGCGAACAACTTCCAAAGCGTTTATTCCGGAAATGCGGATAACAGCAACTCCTGATTTTCCCAAAACAGTCGAAAGTGCATAAATTGTTTTATTATCCATCAGTTGATCCTTTCTTTTTACTGATTTAGATATATTAAAGTTCTGAATTTTATGCAAGTCTTTAAAAAGGCGTTTTTTTGGACTCTACAGCGTTTGTTTAAGCAAAGTTAACCAAAACATCATAGAATGTTTGAAATTGCTTTGTATGGGCTTTATACGGACTCATTATTTTTTCTATCTGAGGTTGCTTTAAATGAATAAAACAAATTATAAATTAATTATCTGGGATTTTGATGGTGTCATTGCGGATTCCGAAAAGGTATGGATAGAGAATCGTAAAATTTTTTTTCATGACCGTTTGGGTGTTGACTGGGATTTTAACGAGGTCAACCGTTTGTTTGGCGGGCAAGCTGATAAAACCAAAAGAGAGACCCTGGCAACAATGGGATATCCAACGGATGATCAGTTTTGGGAAGATGCTTTGGCCATGGATATGGCTTATATGGTCCAAAACGGGCTTGAAGTTATGCCCGGCGTTCTGGAGCTTATTAAAAGCAATAAAATAAAACAATGCATTGCAACCGGCGGCGTATTGAGCAAAACTTTGATGAAACTGGAGGCTATTAAATTTGGCAATCTTATTCCCGAGGAACATATTTTTACTGTTGACTTGGTGAAAAAAGGCAAGCCGGAACCGGATTTGTTTTTATATGCCGCCAAGATTATGGATGAAAAACCGGCACAGACCGTTGTTATTGAAGACTCCATAGCCGGAATGACGGCCGGGCTAAAAGCCGGAATGACGGTTGTTGCTTTTTTGGGCAGCAAAATTTATCAAAATATGGCTTACATTGATAAAGTAAAGGCCTTGGGAGTTAATAAAATATGTTATGATATGGCAGAAGTAAAAGCTTTTTTGAATATTTAAATATTGACAAAAATATCAGCAACTCCTATTATCCGTTCTGTTTTTTTCTATTTTTATAAATTATAATTCTTTATATATTATGATGGATACAAAAAAAATCGCGTCTTTTTATAAAAATGGCGCACAGATTCTGGCTGATGCCCGTGAACTTTGCAGTCGTTTTACGGAACAAGAAAAGAGCAGTCTTTATTTTTGCAACTGTCAGCATATTTATGAAGCCGGCAGAGTTATAACCGAAGAAGCTCATGAAATTTTCAGAAGAAGTTTTCCGCCAAGTTTTTCTTCAGTTATCAATGATCAGAATTTTGATATTGCCAGTTTTTATCAGTTGATTGAGCAATATCCGGAAATTCTGGCTGGTTGTGAAGATGCCTTTTTTTCTTTTGTACAACAACATGTTGAAACAAATATGCAGGGATTTCATCAAAAGCTGATGTTCAACTGGAGTTGGAATGCCGTCTACGGTGTTTTGAGCAGTGAATATATCAAACATTTTGTGGCTGAGAATAAGCCGGTTTCATTTGAAAAAATGGTTTTATCTTTGGCCCGGTATATGGATCCGGTACAGGCTCTTGGTCAGGAAAGAAGTTTTTTGTTTTTTTCAGCCGCAGCCAAATTAGATTATGTTCAATTTAAAGAGCGGCTTGTTTGTAATCTGAGAAAAAATCAGGCATTTGAACCTTGGATAAAAAAGGTTTTGGATGAATTACAGTGAATCAAAAGGAGAAGTTTTTTTGGCTTCTCCTTTTTTTGTTTTATTAACTGTTCATATTGTTGAAAAAATCGTGATTGTTTTTGGATATTTTGAGTTTATCGAGCAAAAATTCCATGCCGTCGGTCATTCCCATCTGCATCAGAACACGGCGCAGAACCCACATTTTTGATAAAGTCTGACGATCCACCAGAAGTTCTTCTTTACGGGTGCCGGAACGTGTTATGTCAATGGTTGGGAATAAGCGTTTGTCAACCAGTTTTCTATCCAGGATAATTTCAGAATTTCCGGTCCCTTTAAATTCTTCAAAAATAACTTCATCCATGCGGGAACCGGTATCTATCAGCGCGGTTGCAATAATTGTCAGCGAACCACCTTCCTCAACATTACGGGCAGCTCCCAGCAATCTTTTCGGACGTTGAAGAGCATTGGCATCAACACCGCCGGTCAAAACCTTTCCGGAAGAAGGAATCACCGCATTATACGCTCGTCCCAAACGGGTAATGGAATCAAGCAAAATTACAACGTCTTTTTTGGTTTCCACCAAACGTTTAGCCTTTTCGACCACCATTTCAGCAACCTGAACATGGCGAGCTGCCGGTTCATCAAATGTTGAGGAAATAACCTCTCCTTTAACAGAACGGGTCATGTCGGTTACTTCTTCAGGGCGCTCGTCAATCAGCAAAACCATCAGGTAAACTTCCGGGTGATTGGCGGCAATTGCATGAGCAATATTTTGCAGCATAACGGTTTTTCCCGTACGGGGCGGGGCAACAATCAGACCGCGTTGTCCTTTTCCCTGAGGTGCCACCAAATCAATTACGCGGGTTGTATAGTCTTTTTCACCGCAGATAATATCAAAATTGAGTTTTTCCGTCGGATAGAGCGGGGTCAGATTATCAAAATTGACACGAAGTTTTGATTTTTCCGGGTCTTCAAAGTTTATTTTATTTATTTTAGTCAAAGCAAAGTAGCGCTCATTTTCTTTCGGAGCGCGAATTTCACCTTCAACAGTGTCTCCGGTACGCAGACCGTATTTTTTTACCTGAGCCGGTGAGACATAAATATCATCGGGACTGGCCAGATAGTTGGATTCCGTAGAACGCAGAAAACCGAAACCATCAGGCAGGACTTCTATTGTTCCGTCACCGTAAATAATTTCATCATCGGAGGCAACTTTTTTCAGAATTGCAAAAATAAGATCCTGAACCCGCATTGAAGAAGCATCTTCAATGCTCAGTTCTTCCGCCTGAGTCAGAAGCTCTTTCGGGGACTTTTGCTTAAGCTCTTGTAGATACATTAATAAAACCTTGTAAATTTGTTGATTATTTTAATTGAGAATTTGAAATTTTATTTGGGCAATTGAAGAAAGAGCCCGTTGTTGAGTTGTTTATATGATTTAAATCGGAAAAAGTCAATTGTTTGTTTTAGAGAAAGGTTATGCACAGACTGATTTGCCCAATCATTTAAATTTTAAAATTTATGTAGTTATTTGTGTATCCCTGTGAGTTGTGTGGATAAGTTTTGGAGCGGGGGAACAAAGGCTTGTTAATATTTTTTTAACGAATCGATGTCTAAATTTAAAGAAATTAACAAAAAGTAAATTTTTCTGTCGAGTCAGCCCCTGTAAAGTCCTAAAATCAGAGACTCCAGAAAAAAAATTTTTAAAGCGGAAAACGAATCTGAGCAAGGGTTGTGGGTAAGTTTGTAGAATAAATTTTACATTGTGTGGATTAATTTGTATAAATGTCTAAAAAGGAGGGGTTATACACAGTAAATAGTCTTTTTGTGTATAAGTCGGTTAACTCTTTGTTTCTAGGATAAATTTATGAAGCTTGTTGCGATTACCGGGTCTATCGGATGTGGAAAAACAACTTTGGCCGATGAGGTCAGGTTGCTGGGTTTTCCCGTTTATGATGCTGACGGGTGGGTGCGTCGTTTGTATCGTAAAAAAAATTTTATCCGGGTTCTTTTGGCTGCTTTTCCCGCAGTGGAGGCAAAAGGTGTTGTTGATAAGCGGAAACTGCGAAACATTGTGTTTGAGAATCCGATTGAATTAAGAAAACTGGAAGGATTAACGCATCCGTTTTTGAAAGATAATCTGCGTTGTCTTATTCGGAAAAATGCCGGGCGGCAGGGGGTGTTTTTTTTGGATGCGGCGCTTTTGTTTGAAATGTCCTGGGATCGGTATTGCGATTATGTTATTGTTGCCGATGTGGCCTATGATATTCAGAAAAAGAGAGTTATGGAACGTGATCATATATCTGCCGAGGATTTTGAAAAAATCAACAGAGTTCAGATGAGTAATGAGTTGAAGAAGGAAAAGGCCGATATTGTGATTGATACAAACAGGCCGCGGAATGTTTTGCGTGCCGAGATGGCTTTGCTGTGTGAGGAGTTGAGATAAGTTATGGCGAATTTAATCAGAGAAATTGTTTTTGATACGGAGACAACGGGTTTTCATCCGGAAGAGGGGGACAAGCTTGTTGAAATCGGAGCCGTGGAGCTTATTAATCATATTCCGACCGGAGAGACTTATCATCAATATATAAATCCGGAAAGAGAGGTGCCGGAAGATGCTTTTAAAATTCACGGATTGAGTTATGATTATTTGAAAGCTTTTCCGACGTTTAAGGAAATTGCCAAGAGCTGGGTTGATTTTGTCGGCGATGGTATTTTGGTTGCTCATAATGCTTCTTTTGATATGAAGTTTATTAATTTTGAGCTTAAAGGGCAGGGGTTTGATGAATATCCCTGGGACAGGGTTGTTGATACGCTGGAGATTGCCCGAAAAAAGTTTCCCGGTGCCAGAGTTAATCTTGATGCTTTGTGTAAACGGTTTGGTGTGGATAATACGGCGCGTACATTACACGGAGCGTTGCTTGATGCCCAGTTGTTGGCCGAGGTTTATCTGGAGTTGCTCGGCGGGCAGGAACCGACGATGCTGATGGAGGAAAAGGCCGAAGTTCATCATGCCGTTTTGGCCGATGAAACCATTGTGGAACGCAAGTTCCGGGCTCCCCGCAATTTTCCCCTGTCGGAGGAGGAAATTGCGGCTCATGAGGCTTTTATTACGGATAAAATCAGTAATGCGCTTTGGAAAATTTAGTCACGGTGACGGCGGAGTAAAATGTACAAGGCCCCATTACCGCCTTTGTTTTCTGCCGGGTGTTTGTATGCGAGAATCAGGGGTCTGATTTCCGCGGTGTTCAGCCAGTTGGGGACGGCATTTTTCAGGATGCCGCGGGTGGCAAAAATATCATCATCTCCCTGTTTGTTCAGGCCTTTTCCGGTTATGATCAGAATGCAGCGTTTGTGGCTGATATATGCCTGTTTGATAAAGTTTTGAACCAGATTGAAGGCTTCTTTTTCCGTTTTGCCGTGAAGATCCAGAATGGCTTCGATTTTGAATTCTTCTTTTTTGAATTTTTTGGCGGTCTTGTTATCAATACCGTCAGTGGTGTTAATTTGAAGTTCTTCATTAGATTGAGGAAGTGTGTTATAGGCAATGTGTCGGTTTGTTTCAAGATTTATAACCAGTGGCGGCATTTCCGGTTCAGGATAATCCCGGGAAAGTTTTTTGACATCTTTGACGGCTTCCTGCCATTCATTGTCGTCAAGTTCAGGCTGATTTACTTGTAGTTTCTTCAGGTTTGTCATTGGTTTTTTTGTTGGTGAATGTTTCGGTTTTGTGGTTGTTGTTGTCGGTCATGTCGTCGGCGAAATGTTGGATAATGAATTCTTTCCAGTCGTTGTCGGGGGAAACACAGCCGTATTTTTTGTTGTTGGCGTTAACTAAAACAATGCCGCCAAAGTTCCATATGTTTTGGCAATTTTGGTAGTTTGAAGTCATATATGCTTTGGTTCTTTCAAGCAAACGATGGCCAAGTTTTTTTTTGAAGCAGGAGGTATAAATTATCAATGCAGCGATGATAAACAGCAGGCCGAAGATGACTCCTGTTGTCATGATGAGAATCAATCCGAGAATGATCGGTGTTAAAACCGGCAGAAGGTTTTCCCAGGGGTTGTAAACGGGAGAACCCGGTCTGTTTATTCTGCCGTAGTCAAGGTACAAAAGCAGGCGGTTGTCGGCGATTGCCCGGGTGAGCGCTTTGTAGGTCAGTTGTTCAGCTTTATTGGGTTTTTTTATTTTATTGTCCATGTGTTTTCTCCGGGATTTTGGGCAAGAAAATGTAATAGTGTCCTGTTGCGTTCATTTTTCCGGCTTTTTCGAGGACATCGTCGGCACCGGAACCCCAAAAATAGTCGCCGCGGACGCAGCCTTTTATGGCACTGCCGATATCCTGAGCTACGACGAGTTTTTGTATTTTTTCGGAATCCGGACCGGTTGTTTCAAGCCAGAGTAATGCTCCAAGCGGGATGATTGAGCGGTCGACCGCCAGACTGCGTCCGGCATGCAGCGGAACACCATGTGCACCTATCGGACCTTCGGTATTCAGAAGACGGTGAAAAATGTAGCGATCGTTTTCGTGGTAAATTTCATCGGCTTTGTCCGGGTTGTTTTGCAGCCATTTTTTTATATGAGACATAGAGGTTTCACCCGGTTTCAGGAGGCCTTTGGAGAGGAGAATCGAGCCGATGCCTTTGAACGGGTGGCCGTTGTTGTCGGCATAGCCGATACGGACTTTGCGGCCGTCATCCAGGGTGGCAACGGCGGATCCCTGGATTTGCATAATATTTATATCAATATTGCTGTCTCCCCAAAGAATGACCGGAGCATTGATTTTGTTTTCGGATATTTCTTTGCGGGTATAATAGGGGATGAGTTTTTGGTTTTCAATCCGGCCAACATAACGTTTGTTCGGAGCGGAAGGGTCGAAATCATGCGGATTAAATTCTATCAGGTCGAAAGGTTTGCCGTATACCGGGTATTGGTAGGGGCCGTGCCGGGTGAGCGATGCATTGAGAGCTGATTCATAATAAGAGGTGAATTTTCCATCGGTACGGCCATTGCAGCCGACAAGAAAAGGCGTGAAGTTTTGTTCAATAAACCGGCGGAATTCTGTGGTATCTTGTGGTTGATTGTTTATGAATTTCCGGCAGATGTCCTGATAAACGGCGGTCGGAATTTTGACTGCTGCATTGGATAAGTATTGCGTTTTTTCGTTCAAGACCCGTACACAGGAATCGTTAAAAGGAGCGATAGCCAGGGATAAGTTGTCGTTTTTCCAGTTTGGCAGGTCGGCAAAAGAGACCTGTATCAAATCAACCGGTGCTTTTTTTTCCGGTTGGGCGGGGTGGTTGTCGCAGGCTGCCAAAGCCAGGCACAACAGTATGCTGGTAATTTTTTTTATCATGATTTTTTTGTTGAGGTCAGCAGCCAGTTCGGACTGGTGGAGGTTAATGCTTTTTCAAAGGTCCAGACATCAGTGATGTTTTGGATGTATTGTTCATCGCCTTCAATAATTTCGCCTTCTTTGTTTTTGAGCAGGTTGACCTGTTCGGAGATGAATTTGACGGTGATTGAGATTATGTTTTCTTTGTTTATTTGTGCATGGGTGATTTCAGCCGAATCGAATCCTATTAGATCGGTTTCGGCCGTGATACCGTCGCTGTGGCGCTGTTCCAGAATATTTTGAAATTTTTTTATCAGGTCTTTTGAGACCAACATTTCAAGTGTTTCAGTGTCGCCTTTGCTGAATGAGGTGATAATCATTTCAAAGGCTTTTTTGGCATTGTTCAGGAATTTTTCTTTGTTGAAACCGGGGATTTGTGCCAAAACTTTGTCTGTGTCGCCGAGGGTGGTGTTGTCCGCTGTTTTTTCAACGTCAACGGCGGAAGCTTCAATAACCGGGGCAGGTGATGTGTTTTTTTCTTCAGCCGTTTTAGCTACAATCATATCAAAAATTTTGGCGGCTTTCTCTTCCGCAATTTTCTTTTCGGTTTCGGTTGGACGGGTACCGAGCAGGCTGCGCAGCTTTTGGAAAAGTAGGATGACGACAAGCAGCAGAATAATGATATCAAGATAATGTGTCATAAGGTTCCCCATGTTTTACAATTAAGCAATTCTTTTTATTATATAGCGTTTTTTGCTTTGATTATCAACTATAATTATTTGACGCGGGCGCTTATTTGGGTATAATGTGCTTAAAATTTAATTTAAGGAGAAATTTTATGACTGAAGAAAATAATAAAAGTGCCAATGATAATCCGGCTCAGGATAATAATACCCAGCAACAGATGCCGCCGATTGTGATTCATACGCAATATATTAAAGATTTTTCGCTGGAAATTCCGCATGCACCGGAGGTTTTCCGCAATATGAATCAGGCTCCGGCGGTTAATATCAATGTTGATGTTAACGGTAATCATATGCATGAAAACTTTTTTAATGTGGAATTGCGGATTGCGATGGATGGTGATTTGATTGATGAAAAATTGTTTATTCTGGAGTTGAAATATGCGGCGGTTGTTTCGCTTAATGTGCCGAAAGAGCATGTGGAGCCGATTTTGCTGGTGGAAATTCCGCGGATGTTGTTTCCATTTGCGCGCAGTATTGTAACCAATGCGCTGGTTGACGGCGGGTTGCCTCCGTTTATGCTGAATCCGATTGATTTTGTGGCAATGTATCAGAATCGGCAGGGGCAGCCGCAGCGGCCGGAACAGCCGAAATAAATTTTTCTTTCGGAAAGTTATGAAAAGAGGAGCTGGTCAGCTCCTCTTTTGATTGTTTAACGGATGGTTTTTTAAAACGGTGTTGATGAGTTTATCGTTGATGATGTGGGTGTAGATTTCCGTTGTGGCGATGCTGGAATGTCCCAGCATTTGCTGGACGCTTCTCAGGTCGGCACCGTTGTTCAGCAGATGGGTGGCAAAAGAGTGACGCAGGGTGTGCGGCGATATTTTTGCCGGTGAAATTCCACAACGGGCAGCGAGCTCCTTGAGGTCTTTATAGAAGGCGTCGCGGGTCAGGTGTCCGGATGAGGATCGAGAGGGGAATAGCCATTGTGAGCGGCGGCCGTTTTTGAGAAATCTGTCCCGGAGTTCAATGTATTTTGAAATATTATTTATTGTATTTGCAGCAATGGGAATCAGGCGTTCTTTGCTGCCTTTGCCGCGGATGAGAATCTGTTTTTTATCAGCATTTATGCAGTTTTCGGGAAGGGATATGAGCTCGGAAACGCGGAGGCCGCAGGCGTACATCAGTTCAGTCATGACGGCCATGCGCTGCCAACGGATGTCGTTTGTGTTCTGAGCTGTGGAGATCAGTTTTTTTATTTCTTCGACGGTGAGGTATTTGGGCAGCGGTTTGGTTTGTTTCGGCGCAGAAAGGTTGTCTGTCGGCAGTGTTTTGATTTCTTTTTCCGTATAAAGGAATTTGAAATATTCCCGCAGGGTGGAGAGTTTTCTGGCGATGGTTTTCGGAGCGAAGTTTTGCAATGAGCCGATGAAGGTTGAAATATCTTCCGGTGTGATTGAAGCGGGCGGACGGTTGCCAGTGTATGACCAGAACTGTTCAAGGTCGCGGCGGTAGGCCTCAAGGGTGTTTTGTGCCGCGCCCCGTTCAGCCGACATCATTTCCAGAAAGTTTTCAATTAATGTGTCGGCCGACATTATTTATCCAGAAAAGTGTTGTCCAACGGCTGTTCGACATGTTCCTGTTTTATCGGGGCTTCCTGAGCGGCAACAAACAAAATCAGTGCCAGAAAAGCAATTAGGCCGATGTATATCCATAAATTTGATTTTTTCTGTCTCATGTTTAAAACCTTTTTAAAAAAGTGTATTGATAAAAAAACAATCTGTTTATATATTTAGCATAAATATTTTGAAAGAACTATTAAAAAATAATAAAACGATGATAAAAAAAACAGGAAAAATCATTTTGCTGGTGGGGCTGATGGGCAGCGGCAAGACCAGTGTGGGAAAACGGCTGGCGAAAAAGCTTAATCTGCCTTTTGTGGATGGAGACCAGGAAATTGAAAAAGCGGCAGGGTTGTCGCTGATTGATGTTTTGAAATGTTTTGGTGAAGAAGAGTACCGTGCCGGAGAAGCCCGGGTTATGAAACGTCTGTTGCAGGGAGAGCCCTGTGTGCTGGCTTCAGGCGGCGGATCTTTTGTCGCAGAGCAGACACGGCGGCTGGCTAAGGAACATGCGATTACGGTCTGGCTGAAGGCTGATGTCAATGTGTTGTACAGCCGGACGGCCGGGCGGCGGCATCGGCCGTTTTTGGAGGGGGATGACTCTCATTTGCGCAATAAACTGGAAGAGTATATCCGGGAGGAATATCCTTATTATTCCGAGGCAGATATTGTTGTCGAAACCAAGGAAGAGGCTGTGGATAATACCGTGGCACGTGTGTTGGAGGCTCTTGACGAGGTTTGTCCGGCGAGGGGATAGCGGCACTATTTTGCTGTTTGTTCTGTCGAAATTGTTTGATTGAGAATCGACAGCTTGATCATAAGTTTTGAAAATTGAAAAAAAAGCCCGCAGAAGCGGGCTTGGGTGAGATAATCCGGATTTTTTATCTTGCACCGACGAGAGAGATAGATGAAATTGTATCTCCCATGCCGACAAGGGTGACCGGTTTTTCAACCAGAATGGTCGGGATGGCAATGATGTCATATCCTTCGATTTCTGTTATGCCGGAAGAGATAAGTTCTGGTTTATTCAGATGTTGTGCAAGATCTCTTAATTCGTTTAAACCAACATCAGAGACAGTCTGGCCTTGTGCCCAGAGCAGATTTTCCGGGTTGTTTATGCTGCCGGTTCCGGCTTTGCCTGCGGCGACGGTGGCGGCCAGCATCATTCCGCGCAGGTTGGCTTCAGGTGAAATTTTGAAGTTTTTGTCCTGAATGGTGATATAAAGGCCGAACATGTGCAACTGAACACGCGGGGCTTTGATGTGTTTTTTGATGTTCATCAACGCTTCAAACATATTAACACTGTGAGTGTTTTCGTTGCATTTTTGGGCGAGGTTGTCAAAGTCTGTTACCTCAAGGATGTCAATGGCTTCACGTTCGTTGATACCAATCGAATCGACAATCGGGGCAATTTTTTTGATAATTGCCTTGCGAACGGCAAGATCCTGAGTGGAGGCGATTTCAAGGTGGATGAGGTCGCCGTTGTTTTTCCATTGATTGATGATGGGGATGACGTCGTCTTGTAATTTGACTCCATTGTTGCGCTCTGTCAGGGCGTGGAATCCGGAAAGGACGATGTATTCAACCGGTTCTTCGGCCATTTGGGCGATGAAATGTTTGTCCATGACCAGATGAAGATTCAACGGGTCGTAGGTGGCAATGAAGCGGTTGGATTTCGGGCAGGTGAATGTCTGACCGCCGATGGTGACGCTTTCGCCTTTGTCAAATTCGAGCATCCAGTGAATCAGCGGAATATCAAGTTCGCGGTTAATGGTGTGTGCCGGTTTGGCTTGGCCTTGTTCATCAAAGGACAGAAGGTTGTCAAGTTCCAGGAACTGTTTGGCCTGGAGTTCCGGCAGAGAGTTGGTGTGGGCATAAACTTTCTGCACCCCGGTAACGGCCAGAGCATTGGCGACAATTCCTCCTTGTCCGCCCATTTGTAACCGGTCGTAGCCCAGATTTTCAACCATCCAGTCATAAACCAGTTTGTCTTCAGTCAACCATTCTTCGGCAATGCCGCGGGAAAAACAGCGGAACAGGCCTTTCAGGACATCTTCCGGGCTTTCCAGTTTTGTATGGGTGATGTTTTGCAGATCAGCCAGAGAGAGATTCAATTTTTTTGCCAGTTCGAGAATCCGATTACCTTTGACTTTTAAAACGGCGTCGACGTTGGTATTAAAAGCGGTGGCGACTGATTTGACGGTGGCCATTTTCTTCAGGCTTTCAGGAACTGATTTGAATTTTTCAAGCCAGATTTTTTTTAGTTCTTCGTTTGTCATTTTTTTTACCTCTTATTGATTTGTATCTGCTTTTTGTTTGACATAATTTAGTTTCATCAGCGCCAGGGAATAGGTTGATATTTTGGAAACAGCCTGATGAAAGGCGATGTAATCCGATGTTTCGGTTATCCAGTCGCGAAGAGCGGGATATTCGGCTGCCAGGGGTTGGCCTTCCGGCCGGTTCAGTTGTTCAAGCGCTTTGGCAAAACGGGCGTTGTTGACGTATTCTTTAAGCAGGGACAGTTGGTTGGGGGTTTCTTCTTCAACCGGGCTGCCGTCTTTGTTTGTATGTTTGACGGTGACGTATTCTTTGAGTTTCATGTTCAGGCGTTGTTTCCAGTTTTTGCCGGCAATGGCTTTTTCTTTTTCAGCGGCGTCAATATCAACGTAAATTTTATTGAAGTCGTTGATCAGGACTGATGAAGACGGAAGTTTGTGATGAGCAAATTTGAGAATTTCCGCGGCAGAGGTTTGCAGTTCAGGTTCGGCCGCGGTGAGCAGGGACAGAACTTCGGCTTCATAATCAAAGTTATTGCCGCGGGCGGCTGCGTCTTTAATCATCATGACGGTGGTAAGAATCAGGGCGCCCTGGTCAGAGATTTTGGCCATATTATCAAGACGCTGTTCATTTTTATCAACGCGGTTGATTAATCCCAGAACGGTGGCGGAATCGGCTTTGCTGTCGATAATGGCGGAGATTTGTTTTTCCAGATTGTCAAAACGTTCGTTAAGTTTGGCGATGTTTTCCGCGGTTTCGGCGGCAGGGGGTATGGTAGCCGGGGTAACCGGCAGGTGTTCAATCCGGTTTTGGAGGTCGTTGAGCTGGGTTTGCATCCGGCGGAGGCGGGCGAGGGTTTCAGTCTGCTGTTGTTCCGGTGCCGGTTGTCCGGCTGTGTTTTTGAAATGCTGCGCCGCATTGTAGATGATTTCAGGATTGAGCCACAGACCCAGCATGACGCCCAGGAAGATCATCCACATCAGGAGGCGGGCGATTATGCGTCCGGGATGAAAGTGACCGGTTTCCGGTGCCGGGGTTTCCGATGCAGTGGTTTTGAGCTCTTTGGCTTCTTTTTCTCTGGTTTCGGTTTTATCGGCGGATTTGTTTTTTGACATTGAAAAATCCTCTATGATATTTACTTGGCATTTGAAAATTTATAGTGTATATAATCTTAAATAATTATAAAAAAAGCAATAAGATAATTGGAATAATACCGATGATAGTTTTAGGAATCGAGAGCAGCTGCGATGAAACGGCTGCTGCGCTGGTGAATGATAAACGTGAGATTTTGGGTGAGAGTGTTTTGTCGCAGGAAGAGCACAAACGCTATGGCGGTGTGGTGCCGGAGATTGCGGCGCGGGCGCATTTGGATCATATTGAGGAGATTATTGAGCTGGCTTTGAAGAGGGCAGGGGTCAGTTTGCAGGATGTGGATGCGATTGCTGCTGCGGCGGGGCCGGGGCTTATCGGCGGTGTGGTGGTCGGTGTTATGGCGGCCAAGGCTTTGGCTTTGGCTTTGAACAAACCTTTTGTCGCGGTTAATCATCTGGAAGGGCATGCTTTGACGGCGCGGCTGACGGCCGGCGTGGAATATCCGTATTTGTTGTTGCTGGTGTCCGGCGGACATTGTCAGATTTTGATTGTTAAGGGCGTGGGTGATTATCAGCGGTTGGGCACGACGATTGATGATGCGGCCGGTGAGGCTTTTGACAAGGTGGCAAAAATGCTCGGGCTGGGGTATCCGGGCGGACCGATGATTGAGAAACTGGCGGCGCAAGGAGACGAAAACAGGTTTAGTCTGCCGCGGCCGCTGCAAAATTCAGGCGACTGCAATTTATCTTTTTCGGGGTTGAAAACGGCGGTGCGAAAGATTATCGAATCTTATGCCCCGGACGGGGTGGTGGAGCACGCTATTCTGCCCAAGCAGGATGTGGCGGATGTTTGCGCCTGTTTTCAGAAAGCCGTGACGGAATGTTTGTTGATGAAGCTGGAAAGAGCCCTGAAAATTTTTAAATCCGAATATCCGGAAGCTGATGACCTGGTTGTGGCCGGAGGGGTGGCTGCCAATGGATATTTGCGTGGGGCTTTGGAACGGCTGGCCAAGCGTTATAAGATGGTTTTTGCCGCGCCGCCGGTGCGTTTTTGTACGGATAACGGGGTTATGATTGCCTGGGCCGGGTTGGAGCGTTTTCAGAACGGTTATACCAATGATCTGGATTTTAAGCCGCGGCCGCGCTGGCCCTTGGATGAAAATGCGCCTAAAGCCGCCGGTGCGGGAGGTGTAAAAGCCTGATGAGAAAGAAAACGGAAATTTTGGAAATTATGCGGGTGTTTGAACAAAATGACCCGAATCCACGTTGCGAACTTGATTTTCATAATGCTTATACACTGCTGGTGGCGGTGGTTTTGTCGGCTCAGACGACAGATAAAGGGGTTAACCGGGCGACGAAAGAATTGTTCAAAATTGCCGATACGCCCCAGAAAATGCTTGATTTGGGGGAAGAAAAGCTCAAAGGGTATATCAAGACCATTGGGTTGTATAACAACAAAGCCAGGAATATTATGTTGTTGAGCCGGGAGCTGGTTGATAAGTTTGGCGGAGAGGTTCCACATGACCGGGAAGCTTTGCAAAGTCTTGCGGGTGTGGGGCGAAAGACGGCTAACGTGGTGTTGAATGTGTGGTTTGGCGAGCCTGCTTTGGCGGTGGATACGCATGTGTTGCGGCTGGCGCGGCGGCTGGAGCTGAGTGACGGAAAAACGCCGTTGGAGGTGGAGCAGGATTTGCTCCGGGTTTTGCCGGATGAATATATCAAGC
>CALXTH010000100.1 GCA_944391365.1 uncultured Alphaproteobacteria bacterium
AGCTGAGTTGCTTTTTTGTTGCCGATGAGAGGAATCATTGTACTGAAAAAACGCTTTTTGTCGACGTCAGCCAGAGAAGCTGTTTCTGCTGCATTCAATTTTTCTACAAATTCAGATGTTTTCATAAAAAATGATATTTAAAAATTAAACATAAAAATAGAAAATATGCAGGGATAATAGCATAGTTTTTTTATTTCGCAAGGTCTTTTTGACGGAATTAAAGCATGTCGGCCAGAGCCAGATATTGTTCAGGGGTGAGCTGTTCTGCCCGATAGGTGTCAGGGATGTTTAGTGCGGCGAGTTTTGAGGTTATTTCCGGTATTTGCTTCAGGCTTTGGCGAATCATTTTGCGTCTTTGACCAAAAGCCAGTGTGGTCAGGTGTTCAATATTTTTTATCTGGCGGGCGGTTGGTTGTTTTGTCCGGGGCGTGAACAGCAGAACGCTTGACCAGATTTTTGGGGCCGGAACAAAACATTCAGGATTAAGGTCGAGCAGTTTGGTCATGTGGCAGGTGAGTTGAGCCAAAACGGAAATTCGTCCGTAATCTTTGCTGTTTATTGGCGCCGTTATCCGTTCAGCGACTTCTTTTTGGAACATCAGGGTCAGACTGGCAAAGCTGCTCATCTCTTTCAGCCAGCTGATCAGCAGGGGGACGGAGATGTTGTAGGGCAGATTGCTGACAATATGCCGGGGTGCGGAATCCATGCATGCAAAGTTTTGTTCAAGAGCATTGCCGTTGATGATTTCAAGTTTGTTGCCAACTTTGTTTTTGATGTCTTCCATGATGGCAATACAGCGTTCGTCCATTTCAACGACGGTGAGTTTTTCCGGGTTGTGACTCAGAACGGCACGGGTCAGACCGCCGGGGCCGGGGCCGACCTCAAAAACAAAATCACCTTCGTAGGAGGTCTTTTTTTGGCGCTCCAGCGATAATCTGATTATTTTTGAGGTGATGTTGGTATCCAGCAAAAAATTCTGTCCCAGGGCTTTTTTTGCCATAAGACCGTGCGCCTCAACGGTCAGACGGAGGCCGGGCAGAGCCTGGAGTGCTTCAGCTAAGGGCAGGGGCATTGCTTTTATCCTCGAAATTCTATGACTGCTTTTTGACGCAGGCTTTGGATATATTTGTTGGCAAAAGCATCTATGCGCTGGTTTTCAAGGAATTGGCGAATGTCCTGTTCGGTCGGCATGTGGGTGTTGGCGCCGGGGGTGTAAATCTGTTCAAGACGGAGAATGTAGTAGTCTTGTCCGACCTGTACCGGTGCGGAGATTTCACCGGGTTTCATTTTGTCAAGCGCGGCTTGCAGCGGTTTGGCCAGAGATTCCTTGTTTATCCAGCCGAGGCGGCCGCCGTTTGATGCCGTCGGGCTTTCGGAAAACTGGAATGCATAATATTCAAAACGCGGGTCGGACTTCAGGATTTCTTCCAGTTTGGGAAGTTTTGAAGCATTGGCCCGGCTGATGAAAATTTCGGATATCTGGTATTTGGGGGAAGAAAAGTCTTTTTTGGCGTTGGCCAGTTCTTCATCAACTTCTTTTTGAGTAAGGGCCCCGCCGGCACGGACTTTTTGGCGGATGAGACGCATCCAAGCCAGATCCGAGCGCATTTGTTCGCGGAAAGATTTTTCATTGACGCCGTATTGTTTGAGGACGCTGCTCAGTTTTCCCCGGGGAATTTTATTGGTATCTTCAAAACCGGCAACGGCATCGTCCAGTTCCTGATCCGTGACGATGATATTGTTTTTCAGGGCGTCCTGATATTTGAGTTTTTCGTCAATGGCGGAGGTCAAAACTCTTTGGTAAATTACGGCTTTGTTTTCATCATTCAGAGGAACCTGGCTGATCATGATAAACGCTTTGACCCGGTTGTCGATGTCTTCGGTCGAGATAATGTCGCCATTGACAATGGCTACGATTTTGACGGTGCTGGAGGTCAGCGGCATCCGGCTCGGGACTCCGGATCGTTCGGCTTTTCGGATCATTTTCTGCGGGTTTTTTCTGACCGAGGCGCGGGTTTCGTTTTTTTCATTTTGAGCGGTGGACTCCTGACGATCAGAGGACAACCGGGGGTCAATGGCCGAGAAGTCAAAGCTCCAGGCCCGGTTGCAGATGCTTAATAAAATTGCTGATGACAATAAGATTATTTTTTTCATGATTTCCCCCTTTATTCAGACCCAAATGATCCCAGTGTTTTCAGGACGAAAGTTGCCGTGTATTCAAGGTCTCCATCATATTCGGAGCTGATGTAATTGTAGTGACGGAGGTCGACAATAAGCTTGAAACATTCGTCTTCATAAATAATTGAACCGCCGTATTCCAGTGAACGATCCATATTGGCGAGATCCTGGCGGTTGTAGATTTCTACCGTCCAATCCCGCGTCAGCTGCATTTGTACGGAGGTGTAAAGTTCCTGACGTTCATTGTATCCCTGCAGGATGGCGCTCGGATTGTTTTGCAGGTAAATATAGGAGATGTATGCCCGGAGCATTTGAGGGCCGATGCCGGCGGTCAATTCGCTGTAGGTCAGTTCAAGGTTATCTTTATCCAGTGCAAAACGATAGTTTAAATCAAGGTATTCATTCGGTGTTGCGTTAATGCGGCCGACATAATCGCTGAAATAGCTGTCGGAGTTTGAATCCAGATTGCGGTCGAAACTTTCATTCTTTTTGAAAAAATAACTCTGGGCGATGAAAGCCGATGAGCGTCCCATAATATCTCCATAGGAGCTCCAGTTGATGCCGTAACTGATGCGGCTGCCGGTATCGTTGCGGTCATATCCGGCGTAGCGGTCGAGGCTCAGGACGTTTGTATCGTCAAACTCAATATCCTGGCTGTCTTCATTGGGGATTTTGTCTTCTTTGTTTCCTCCGTTGGGGGCGGCGACGGCAACAATTACCGGTTCAATGATATGGCGGGAGGTGTCGGTTGCTTTGATGAACGGCATGCGCCATTCCAATCCCACCTGCGGAAAGACACGTCCGACGGTACCGCTGAAGTTTTCGTTGTTGGGGTTGAGGTAGTTGTCAACATAATACAGGTCTGATTTGACCGAAGCGGTCAATTTGTATTTTTCTCCGTAGGGACTGGTGTAGGGGAGGTTCCAGGAGTTTATCATGGTCAGGCGCTGGGAGCTGCTTTCATCATCGCGGAGGACGGAGGCAAAGTCAAAGGTTGTTTTGCTGTAAGCTCCGTAGCGGTTGGGATCGCTGATGTTTTCATAAGTCATCAAAGGCAGGATAACCGGCTTTTCTTCGTTTATCGGCAGGTCAAGGTAGGTGACAAGTTTGTAGTAATAGGCGGAAATGTTGGCATAGTTGCGGTTGTCGAATCCCTGCAGGCTGGCGCGGGAAGTCAGCCAGGTGTTGTCTTTTTGCGGCAGGGAGATGTCTTTCAGGTAATAACGGTCGGAGACGTAGTTGATGTCTGTGTCGGCGACCCAGTAGTCATTGAGTTCGTACCGGCCGGTCAGAAACAGGTTGCCGCGGTTGCGTTTTTCTCCGAATTCGTTTTCTTCTTCATAACTCAGGCGTTCTTCGGCGTTAATAAAGGTACCGCTTCCGGAAATGAAGCCTTTTTCTCCGTATTTGTTGAAGCTTCCGCCCCACAGAATGCCGCGGTCGGCCGTGATGCTCGGAGAGAAAGTAATGTCCTGATGGTCATCAATTGCCCAGAAATAACGCGGAGTGAATGTCTGGCCGAGATAGCTGGTGCTGCCCAGACTCGGAAACAGAAAACCGGAACGTCTTTTGACTGAGGGATCAGGATGTGAAAAATACGGTGTATACAGAACGGGAATCCCTTTGAGTTCAAGGTACGCATTGTTGTAGATGATGTTTTTTTCTTCAGCATCATGTCGGACTTTTTCAGCTTTAAGCTGCCAGAGAGGGTCTTCACCGGAACAGACATTACATGGCGAATAAACGGCTTTTTCCATGACTTTGTTGTCTTTTTCCAGTCGACGGAAACGCTTGGCCGAAACTCTGGTTTCATCTTTCATGACAACTTTGACGTTGTCCATTGTGCCCTGAGACATTTTGTCGGTCAGTTCAACATAGTCAGAAAAAACAACGTTGCCGTCTTCTTCAACCAGGATAACATTGCCGATGGCGGTGACAACATCGTCGCGCTGGTTGTAAACAACTTTATCGGCGATGACGGTCATGTTGTCGCGCATGATATTGACATTACCGATGGCGGTAATGGTTTCAAGCTGGTCGTTGTTTATCATTTCATCGGCACTGAAGTAAGTGTCCGTTGTTTCTTTTTTCGGAGTTTTTTCCGCAGAGGGGACGGCGTCAATGAAATTTAACGGTTGGATTTCGGCTTTGGGAATGGTTTGAGAATCGTCATGCGGATTGATTTGTCCGGCGATGTATTCTTTCGCCGGCGAAGGAATCGCGAAACCGCACAGCAAAAACAGGGAGAGCAGGGGCAACAGACCGAAACGACGTTTATTCTTCATAAAGCCGTTCTCCGGGAGTGTTTTTGCGTTTATTGCCGGCTGCCGGATTGTAGAACAGCAGCAAGTAGATACAGACCAAAAACGGAATAATCAGGTTGGTATAAAGTGTAAAAATCAAGCTGATGTTTTTGGCGCTCAGATTTTCAAAGGTCAGCTGAAGCGCCTGGACGCAAACCATGGCCGTGATTGAGACGGAGATGATTTTTGTCTGGCCGCGGCGGTTGAAGTTGCCGACAATCAGGCCGACGCAGCCGATTAAAGCGAAAATCAGATTATAAAACGGATTGAGCAAACGTTTGTTGCCCTCGACGACATAACGGTTGGCCTGGGCCTCTGTCAGGGATTTATCATCTTTGGCATTCAGAAGTTCAATCAGGCTTTTTTCCCGGACGCCTTCGTCTTTGGCCAGCTGAGGCTGGTCGGAGCCGAGGTCGATGGAATAACGCTCAAAAGAGAGAGACGAGAAACGGCGGCTTTCTTTACTAACTTCCTGACGGACGCCTTTGACCAGAATAATCCGTGGTCCTTTGTCCGTATAGATGACGCGGCCTTTTTCTGCCGTCAGGGTGATTTTGTTTTCGGGTGAGCGCTCATCGTTTAAGAGCAGGTCGCTCATGGAGCCGTCTTTTTCGTGGGTGGTGATGAAAACAGTCAGCCCGGGCTGGACCTCAGTGAACTGGCCTTCCCGGAACATCAGGTGTGAGACATCGTTTTTTACTTTCCATTCCAGTTCAGCAAAAGCGGCTTCGGCCTGCGGGATGCCCCAGATGTTGATATACAGGTTGAAAATTGTCATCAAAATTCCGAAATAGAAAACGGGAATCGCGTTTTTCAGCGGGCTGATGCCGGCTGCTTTCATGACTACAAGTTCCCGGTCGGTCAGCATTCGGTTGTAGACGAACAATGTGGCGGCAAACATGGCTATCGGAGAGAGCAGAGAAAACAGCCGCGGCATTAGCAGTGAGGTCATGGTGACAAACAAACCGACGGGCAAGCCTTTGTTGGTGACGAGTTCTACAAAACGCAAAGACTGAGTGAGCCATAAAATCGCCAACAGCGAAAATGTGACCAAGGTAAATCCGACAAAAATCTGTTTGGATATGTATAAATTCAGTTTTTTCATGTTGCGGCAGTGTAGCTCTAATATCTTAGCAAAAGGCTAACAGCTTATTTTTTTCTCCTTTTCCGGGTTGTTTTCGTGTCAGATTTATGGTATTTTAATCTTATGAATTTGTAGGGGAATTTCAGGGAAAAGTCAACAAAAGATATCTGTTTTGCCGATAATAAGGATAAGTTGGCAGAATTGGAAAAAGGGAATCGGAAAAAGAAGGAAAAAAGTTTATGAAGAATCGAGAAAACAGAAATGATTATCTGGCCAGGAAGGCAAAATTGTTCAGGACGTATCGTAAGTTGATGAAGCTTGGCTGGCGGAAGAGGAAAAAAGTGTTGGAAAGAGCACGGCGAATCCGTCAACTGAGGGAGGCCGGTTTGTCCCGGTAATGGGCAGCAGAGGAAAGTTGGGGAGTATCCGGCTTGAATGTTTTTTTGATAATTTATCGTTAATAAAAAAGCGGAGATGATTTTCTCCGCTTTTTTATTATTAATCCGTTATGGATCAGATCATTGCCATGCCGCCATTGATGTTAATGGTCTGGCCGGTGATGTATTGGGCTTCATCGCTGGCCAAAAAGGCTACGACGTTGGCAATATCCTGTGCTTCGCCGAGTTTTCCGGCCGGGATACGCGCCATTAGTTTGGCCTTGACATCATCAGTCAGGACGTCGGTCATCGGGGTTCTGATGAAACCCGGCGCAATGGAGTTGACCGTGACGCCGCGGGAGGCGACTTCCTGGGCGAGGCTCTTGTTCATGGCAATCATACCGCCTTTGGATGCGGCGTAGTTGGCCTGGCCGGCGTTGCCCATGACTCCGACAACGGAGGCAATACCGATAATGCGGCCGAAACGACGTTTCATCATGCCGCGGACGGCGGCGCGTGCCAACTTGAAGCCGGCTGTCAGGTTGACGTCAAGAACCAGCTGCCACTCCTCATCAGACATCCGGATGAAAATATTGTCGCGGGTGAGGCCGGCATTGTTGACCAGAATGTCTATCCGGCCGAGTTTGGCTTCAACATTGTCAACCAGAGACTTAACCGCTTCGGCGTCGGTCAGGTTGGCGGTAAAGACTTCTACCCGGTCACCGAGTTCGGCCTTGAGTTTCTCCATGGGTTCAGCGCGCATGTCTGTCAACGCCAGTGTGGCGCCCTGGGCATGCAATGTGCGGGCGATTTTGTCACCAAGACCGCCGGCCGCACCGGTAATAAGAGCTACTTTTCCATCTAATCTAAACATGATTTATATTCCTTAAGCTATTAAACAAATTATAAATTTTTTGCAAGTTCTTCAATTTCGGCAACAGAACCGACCGCACTGGCGTGAATATCGGGCTGGCTGCGTTTGATGATGTTGGTGAGAACTTTTCCGGCGCCGAGTTCTACGACATCGGTAACGCCTTCATCATGCATGTACATGACACTTTCGCGCCAGCGGACGCTGCCGGTTACCTGTTTTATCAAGTTTTTGATGATTTCCTGATTGTCGGTGATTGCATGAGCCAAGACATTGGCAATCAGCGGAATTTGTGCCGGTTGGGATTCAACCTCATTCAGGGCTTTGTCCATGATTTCGGCCGCGGGCTGCATTAACGGACTGTGGAATGGTGCGCTGACCGGAAGTTTGACGCAGCGTCTGGCTCCGAATTCGGAGGCAATTTCCACCGCTTTTTCAATGGCGGCCATGTGTCCGGACAAAACAACCTGTCCATCAGAATTGTCATTGGCGGCAACACAGACAGAGCCGTCTTCACAACAGGCTTCAACCAAAGCTCCGACATCTTTAAACGAAACGCCGAGAACTGCAGCCATGCCGCCCACACCAGCCGGAACGGCTTCCTGCATGGCATTGCCGCGAATGCGCAGCAAGCGGGCGGTGTCCGACAAAGAAAATACTCCGGCGGCACAGGCGGCGGAGTATTCTCCCAGAGAATGGCCGGCAACAAAGGCCGCTTTGTCTTTGAGCTTAATGCCGAAGTCTTTTTCCAAGACACGGACGACAGCCATGGAATAAGCCATCAGTGCCGGCTGGGTGTTGGCTGTCAATGTCAGCTCACTTTCGGGGCCTTCAACCATGATTTTGAACAAGTCCTGAGACAGTGCCTCGTTTACTTCCTGAAATACATCTTTGGCAGATTTGAAATTTTCTGCCAGTTCTTTTCCCATGCCGACGAACTGTGAGCCCTGGCCGGGAAATACAAAAGCATATTTCATCTAAATATCCTATTTTGTTTAAACATCGTGTTCAGCTTGAGTTATCTTGCGGCAAAAGTCAAGTTTTAAAACCGTTTTAGTCAGAATCCGAGCGTGTTTTTTTGACTTTATTTTTGACTTCTTTTGATTTTTTTTGCCGTTTTGTGATTTTTCGTTAAGATAAAATTGAGGTTTCAGGTGTATATTCAGAATAAATTTTGTTTGACCGGTCTTGTCGGCCGGCCTCTTTTCGGCGTGATTATAAGGTTGGAAAAATGGCGAAGAAGAAAAAAAAGTCGTGGCTTAACAAATTGATGCACCGGGGATTTGGGGCGATATTATGTTGTGGTGCGGTCTTTTTATTGAGCAGCGTGATGTTTTTTCATGCCGGGGATAATGCGCTGAATGTTTCAACGGCCGAGAATGTCCGTAATTTTCTGGGCAGCTGCGGTGCCAAAGCAGCCGATTTTACGTTGTCAAGTTTCGGGCTGGCGCTGGTGTTGTTTTTGATTGTGCCGGTTGTCTGGGGATATCATGAATTGCGTCTGCGGGAATTTATCAATCCTTATACCCGGATTTTTGCCTGGTTTTCCGGAATTGTGGCTTTGGCGGCGGTGCTGTCTGGTATTCCGGTCGGATGGTTGGGATTCAGAGCCGGCGGGGTTGGCGGTGAAATGGTGATGGGGTTGTTGATGACCTTTGTGCGCGATGTTTATCCCTATCCTTATGCTGAGGCGCTTGTTGCGCTGGTTTTGGCTTTGTTTGCGCTGTTGTGTTTTGATTATGCCACGGGTATTACCTGGAAGGACTGGTGGAAATGGAGCAGGGCTTTTTATTTGAAAGTATCGCATGTGATGGCGGTCTGGTGTGTTTATTCATATCGCGGATTGTATTATGTCTGGCGGGTTGTCCGGCGGCTGAAACCTGCGGGACGGGCTGAAGACGAAGCGGAGATACCGGCGGATGAGGAGACGGCGGAAGAGGCTTCCGTGAAGAAAACCAAGAAAGTCAAAGCCCGTAAGGAGCCCAAGTTTGGTGCCGAAGAAAAGAATGCGCCCAAAGCAGCGGCCAAGGCGCCCCCGGTTCCGGCGAAAAAGAGCAAGGCGGCTGATGACGGATATCAATATCCGGATATTAATTTATTGTCGCGGCCGGCGGACAAAGGCGGCAATAAGATGTCAGAAAAGGAGATGGACTCGGTTGCCCGTGAGCTTGAGGGGGTGCTTGAAGAATTTGGTGTGCGCGGCAAGATTGTCAAGGTCAGGCCGGGGCCGGTGGTTACGTTGTATGAGCTGGAGCCGGCACCGGGAACCAAAACAGCCCGGGTTATCGGTCTGGCGGATGATATTGCCCGTTCGATGTCGGCGGTTTCGGTTCGTATTGCTGTTGTGCCGGGGTCAAATACCATAGGGATTGAGCTGCCGAATAAAAACCGTGAAACTGTCTGGCTGCGCGATTTGTTTGAAGATGAGAATTTTCAGGTCAGTAAGAATGAGCTTAATGTGGTGCTCGGCAAGGATATCGGCGGGCGGAATGTTTATGCGGATCTGACCAAAATGCCCCATCTGCTGGTGGCCGGGACGACCGGTTCAGGTAAGTCAGTCGGTGTTAACTCGATGATTTTGTCACTGTTGTTCAAAATGCGGCCGGATGAGTGCAAGCTGATTATGATTGACCCGAAAATGCTGGAATTTTCCATGTATAACGGTATTCCTCATTTGTTGACGCCGGTGATTACCGATCCGGCCAAGGCGGTGGTCGGCCTTAAATGGGCGGTACGTGAGATGGAAGAGCGTTATCGGGCGATGGCGCAGATTAATGTCCGTAATATTATGGGGTATAACCAGAAGCTTAAAGAGCTCAAGGCCAGCGGCGAGGTTATTAAGCGCACTGTGCAGACTGGTTTTGATGCTGAGACGGGCAAGCCGATTTATGAAGAACAGGAGCTTGATTTGACGCCGCTGCCGTATATTGTTATTGTTGTTGATGAAATGGCGGATTTGATGCTGGTGGCCGGTAAGGAGGTGGAAGCGGCGATTCAGCGTCTGGCACAAATGGCGCGTGCCGCCGGGCTGCATTTGATTATGTCAACGCAACGGCCTTCCGTTGATGTTATTACCGGGACGATTAAAGCTAACTTTCCGACCCGTATCAGTTTTCAGGTGACATCAAAAATTGACAGCCGGACAATTTTGGGCGAACAGGGTGCGGAGCAGCTGCTCGGCCGCGGTGATATGCTTTATATGCCGGCAGGGCAGCGGCCGCAGCGTATTCATGGTGCTTTTGTTAAAGACAGTGAAGTGGAGCAGATTGTTGAATTTATCAAGTCGCAAAAAGAGCCTGAGTATGTTGAGGGGGTTACCGAAGGTGAGCTCAGTTCGGACAAGTCTTCCGGCGGGGCCGTGTTTGACAAGGGCGATATGGGCGGCGGAAACAGCGACGAAGACTTATATACACAGGCTGTTGAAATTGTTCGCAATGATAAAAAAGCCTCAATTAGTTATGTTCAGCGACGGCTTCGTATCGGATACAACCGGGCGGCCACACTGATTGACCGGATGGAGCAGGAGGGGGTTATTTCAGCACCGGATCATCTCGGGCGTCGTGAAGTTCTGTAAAAAAACAGAGAAGTCAGGCTTTGTTGGGAAGTTTGGCGTAGATAAAGTCACTCAGGCAATTAGGCAGGACGGATATCAACCAGGCGGCAAAGCGCAATGGTGCCGGAAAAGAGATGACGGCTTTGTTTCTGGAGAGGCCTTCGGCGATGATTTTGGCTGCGTCAGGTGCTTCCATAAAGAAGGGCATCGGGCAGGTGTTTTGATCGGTAATACGGGAGCGGACGAATCCGGGGCAAACAACGTTGACCCTGATGTTGTCCGGTTTGAGTTTGATCCGCAGGGCTTCTCCATAAGCTTTGACCGCTGCTTTGCTGGCACTGTATGACGGGCAGGTTGACAGTCCGTGATAGCCGGCAATGGAGCTGATAACGGCGATTTGTTTCAGCGTGTTTGACGAGGACGTGCGGTAGAGCTCTATGGCGGGGAGAATCGTGTTCAGTACGCCGTAAAGGTTTGTGTCGAATGTTTGATAAATCGACTCGAGACTTTCATGAATTGTTCCGGTGCCGGCGTTGGCAATGACCAGATTGAGCGGTGTTTTTTGGTAGCTTTCTTCTATCCATTTGCGGGTGGCGGCGCGGTCGGTCACGTCAAGAATTTTGGTGAAAACTTTGCAACCGACTTGTTCGCATTTGCGTTTGGTTTCTTCAAGGCGTTCGGCATTGCGGCCGCAGATGAACAAAGTATGCGCCGTGGTTTTGGCATAATGCAGGGACAAAGCAGCGCCGATGCCGCTGGAGGCGCCGGTGATTAATACGGCAAGAGTGCGATTTGAGGTTGTCATTTTGAAAAATCCTTATTAACATAATTTTATTCAGATTAGTTTATTGTGGCTAATTGTAAAGCCGGAATTTGTATTTGGCAGAAAAATCGGAAAAAAGGGTTTGGTAAAGGAGGACAAATGAACGATATTATTGACAGACTGAGACAAGTCAGACGTGGGGCGATGTTTATTATTGAGGGGCCGTCAGGTACAGGGAAAGGAGCGATTTGCAAAGAGGTTCTGGCTCAGGACGCGCATATTAAGTTTTCGGTTTCGGCAACAACCCGTGCTCCGAGGGAGGGCGAAGTCGACGGTGTGGACTATTTTTTTCTGAGTGATGAAGAATATGACAAACTGGTGGCTGAAGATGCTTTTTATGAGCGGGTGGATTCCCAGTACGGACATCGTTACGGTACGTTGCGGCGTGAAGTGGACAGTTTTTTGAACGTGGGCGAAGATGTGTTGTTTGATATGGATTGGGCTGGTGCCCGGCAGATGAAAGAGAAGGCGCCGGATGATGTGGTGACAATTTATATTTTGCCGCCATCAATCAAAGAGCTGCGCCGCCGGCTGGAAGGGCGTGCAACCGACAGCGTGGAAGTGATTGCCAAGCGGATGGCGCAGTTTAAGGACAAGGTCAGTCACTGGAAAGAGTTTGATTATGTGATTGTCAATGTTAATCTGGATGAGACGGTCTGTAAGGTGCAGAAGATTATTTCCGGTGAACGAATGAAACGGGTGCGGCAGGTCGGACTGAAGGATTTTGTGGCCGAACTGGTGAAGGAATCCGAGCATGAATAATCTCTTTTTTAATCGTCGGGGCCGGGAGATTTTTGCCGATGATGTGGTGCCGGCGGTTGAAAAAGGATATTTTGCACTGTTTATCCGGGGTGGAAAAGTTTTGTTGCGGTATCCGCCCCGGGTGGATGTCCCGGAATTTATCGGCGGAATTTGTCCCCGGGAAGAAGACGTCAGAGCTTGTTTGTTCAGGCTGCTTTATGAGCAATCCGGGTATGAGCAGATTCCGGCGGTTGAAGAAAAGTGTTTTGAGCAGGAAATCAATTATTTTGACGAGACTTTGCGAGCTGCGAATCCTTTTATTGTTTATCATCAGGTTTTCAAGGTGTTTGATGCCGGAGAAGCTGACGGTAAAAAAGATGATGGTTGGTGGCGTACTCCGGAAGGCGGCCGGGCCGGGTGGATTGATTTATATCGTCTTTTTGAAGGAGAAATCAGGATAAATTACACCCATTGGCTGGCTTTGCAGGCGTTGTTTCCCGAAGATTAGTCTTTTTCCCGGAACGGGGAAAGTTTGGCACGCTGTTCAAAATTCATGGCTTTGTAGACTTCTGCCGCATTTTGCAGGGCATTTTTTACGCCGAGTTTTTCTGCCTGCTGATAAAGGGTGAAAGATTTTATCAGATCCGGTTTGACACCGATGCCTTTTGCATACATATAGGCATAAACCTCAATGGCGACAGGATTGTTTTCAGCAACTTTGTTTTCGATTTCGCTGAGGTCGACCGGGGTGACTTTTCCGGCTTTGACCGCTTCAAGCGCCTGTTGCCAGCGTTGTTTTTTGGCCATCTCTTCTATTTCACGCTTTTGCCGGTGGTTTTCAAAGTCAATCATCAGGTCGTTTTCTTTTACCGGGAGCGGCGGTTTGGTTTCTTGGACATTTTTCAGTTCCCGGTCATCAAACAAAAATTCCGGGGCATTGCGGTTTTTGACGTATAAAGGAAGATAGCCGCTGTTGTCTGAGCGGACAATGTCCCGGTACAATTCATCCAGACTGGCGGCAGATGCCGGCGTTGCGGCGGCGGTCAGTCCGAAAAGAGTACAGATGATGAAGCCGATTTTTATCATTTTTTTATTTTTTTATTGTACTATCGGCTTTATGATAGCAAAATAACCGCAGAAAAGAAGTGTATTTTGTGGTTTATGAACAAATTAGAGGCGAGACGATGGGCAAAATATATAATTCCATTACCGAAATGGTCGGGCATACGCCGCTTTTGAGGCTGAACCGGCTGATGAAGAAGCATAAGCTGAAAGCGGATTTGCTGGTTAAATGTGAGGCTTATAATCCGTTGTTTTCGGTGAAGGACCGGGTGGCGCTCAATATGTTGGAAAAGGCTGAAAAATCCGGAAAAATTAATGAAAATACAGTATTTGTTGAGGCAACTTCCGGTAATACAGGGATTGCATTGGCGGCTATGTGTGCGGCCAAGGGGTATAAGCTGGTGATTACCATGCCGGAAAATATGAGCCGGGAACGGATTTTGCTGATGGAGTTGTTTGGCGCGCAAGTGATTTTGACGCCAAAAGAAGACGGAATGGATGGTTCTATTAAAAAGGCTGAGATTTTGGCCGGGAAAAGTCCGGATGTTATTATGCTCCGGCAATTTGATAATGAGGCTAATCCGGAAGCGCACCGTTTGGGAACCAGTATGGAGATTATGGAAGATACGGGCGGCAATGTTGATGTTTTTGTTTCGGCGGCAGGAACGGCCGGGACTTTGACGGGGGTTGCGTCTACGCTTAAAAGTTGTAATCCCGATTTGTATGTGGTGGCGGTGGAACCGGCGGCCAGTCCGGTTTTGAGTGGTGGTCAGCCGGGGGCACATAAGATTCCGGGAATCGGTGCGGGGTTTGTGCCGCCGTTTTATGATCGCTCTTTGGTGAGCGAGGTTTTGCCGGTTACGGATGAAGAGGCCCGGGCAATGGTTTTTGAACTGGCTGAGACGGAAGGGCTTCCCGTTGGTTTTTCGGCCGGGGCGGCGGTTGTGGCTGCGGTTAAGCTGGCTCAGCGGCCGGCTTTTATGCATAAAAATATTGTGGTTGTGGCGGCGGACAGCGCGGAGCGGTATCTTTCCATTTTATAAAATTTTTGCTTTGAAAATGCCGAATCGGTTGAATTTTGGGTGGGTGAGAGTTTTTATAGCGGAAAAAAATATTTTGGTTTATAGTAAACGGAAAAGTAAAAAAGATCAGGATTAAACGATGAAGCCCAATACAATACTCGGCATTTATTTAACCAAGCAGATTGTCTGGAATTTTCTGGCCGTATTGTCTATGGTTTTGGGCGTTGTTTTTATGTTTGAAATGATAGATTTGCTGCGCCGGGTTGCCGACCGGCCGGATATCGGCTGGGGTTTTGTGCTGGAAATGGTGATTATGAAACTGCCCCGCACGCTGGATATGGTTTTTCCGTTTGTGATGATGATTGCGGCGATGGTGACGTTTTGGAAAGTCAGCAAGAGCAATGAATTTGTGATTATCCGGGCGGCAGGTGTTTCGGTGTGGGGGTTTCTGACGCCGATTTTGTTTGCGGTTTTTGTTATCGGCGTTTTGAATGTGACGGTTGTTAATCCGGTGGCGGCAAAAATGTATGAGATGTTTGAAACGCTGGATTATCGCCTGAAAACGAAGAATCCGAAAGCGGTTTTGTTTTCGGACAAAGGGTTGTGGATCAGAGAGGCTACGGATGCAAACCATGTGCTGGTGATGCAGGCGAAATCTGTGCGGCAGCAGGATGACGAGACGCTGCATTTGTATGATGTCAGTATTTTGGAGCTGGACCGGAATTCTCAGATTTTGCGCCGGGTAGAGGCTTTTATGGCCGTGTTGAAAGGGAATGTTTTCGAGCTTAAGGATGTTCATGTTTTTGAGGCCGGAAAACCGCGAATTAATCTTAATACGGTGCAATATGAAACGACGCTTACCGCAGACCGAATCAAAGAGAATTTTATTGATCCGGAGGCGATTTCTTTTTGGGATTTGCCGGGGACGATTGCTTTTTATAAAAAGTCTGGGTTTTCGGCGATTAAACACCAGATGCGTTATTTATCGCTGATTGCACTGCCGTTTATGCTTTGTGCGATGGTTTTGGTGGCGGCGGTGTTTGCCCTGCGGCCGAATATGCGCCGGGGCGGGGTGATGTTTTTGATTGTCGGCGGGATTGCGTCCGGTTTTCTGGTTTATTTTTCGTCACAGGTGATTTATGCTTTCGGGCTTAACGGTTATATTCCGGTGGAGCTGGCCGTCTGGGCGCCTATCCTTATTGTGGTGATGGTCAGTGTTTCCGTGATGCTGCATTTGGAGGACGGGTAGTCTTTACTCTGAGCCGGCGGAATATTTTGGATTTGTGAAAAATGTACTTGATTTTTAAAATTTTTATGGTATAAAGTTGACAAAGTTTGGGAATATTAGTTTGAAAGTGGGGTTTAAAACCCCGCTTTTTTGTTAGATGAAAAAGGAATCGCACAATATGAACAAGCATCCGCTGAATGATTTGCTGGAGCCGGTGGTGGAAAAGCAGGGATATGAGCTTATCCGTATTCTGACCATCGGGGCAAAGAATCCGACGCTGCAGGTGATGATTGACCGGAAGGACGGCAAAGAAGTGACGGTTGATGACTGTGCCACAGTCAGCCGGGCTTTGTCCGCGGTTTTGGATGAGGCAGACCCGATAGAAAACCGGTATTCGCTGGAGGTGAGTTCTCCGGGAATCGACCGTCCGCTGACAAAACCGGTGCATTTTTCCCGTTTTGCCGGTTATGAGGCCAAGATTGAAACCCTGACGGAAATTGACAAGAGAAAGCGTTTTAAAGGGCGGATAGCCGGGATTGATGGTGCGGAGAATATTTTGTTTGAGATGGACGGGGTTCATTATATCATTCCTTTTGCCGAAGTGGCCAAAGCAAAAATTTTAATGACGGACGAGCTTTTGAAAAAGTATGCGGAAGCTCAGTCTGAGGTTGTGTTGTAATTGTTTGTTTAATAAAATTAAAATGAGGATGATCATGGAAAATTTGGAAAGCATGCCCAGACCGGAAATTATTTTGGTTGCGGATACTGTCGCCAGAGAAAAAAATATTGATAAAGAAGACGTGTTTACGGCAATGGAGATTGCCATTCAGAAAGGGGCACGTTCCAAATATGGCGCGGAGCATGATATTCGTGCAAAAATCGACCGCAAGACCGGGGCTATTTCACTGGCCCGGTATCGTGAAGTGGTGGCGGATGATGCCGTGATTGAAAATGAGGCGGCGCAGCTTCCGTTGTCTCGTGCCAAAGATTATGATCCGAATGCCGAGGTCGGTTCATTTTTGATTGATCCGTTGCCGCCGATTGATTTCGGGCGGATTGCCGCGCAGACGGCTAAGCAGGTTATTGTTCAGAAAGTCCGCGAGGCCGAGCGTAACAAACAGTTTGAGGAATATAAGGAAAAAATCGGGACGATTGTCAATGGTACCGTCAAGCGTAATGAATTTGGCAATCTGGTTCTGGATATCGGTAAGACGGAAGCTATTTTGCGTCGGGACGAGATTATTCCGAGAGAGAAGTTTAAGAACGGCGATCGCATTCGTGCTTATGTTTTGGATGTTCGTCGTGAAAACAGAGGGCCGCAGATCTTTCTGTCGCGTACTTGTCCGGAATTTTTGGCCAAGTTGTTTGCTCAGGAAGTGCCGGAGATTTATGACGGTATTGTCAAAATTATGGGGGTTGCCCGCGATCCGGGATCAAAAGCCAAAATTGCGGTTAAGGCCGATGATGTGACTGTTGATGCGGTCGGTGCCTGCGTCGGATTGCGCGGTATTCGTGTTCAGGCCGTGGTGTCGGAGCTGCAGGGTGAAAAGATTGATGTGGTTCCTTATTCGGAAGACAAAGCGCAGTATATTGTCAGCGCTCTGGCACCGGCAGAGGTGACCAAAGTGGTTTTGGATGAAGAAAACAACAGAATCGAAGCCGTGGTGCCGCAGGAGCAGTTTTCTGCCGCAATCGGCCGCAGAGGGCAGAATGTTAAGCTGGCTTCCCAGCTTTTGGGTTGCGATATTGATGTTTTGACCGAGGAGCAGGAGCAGGAGCGCCGCAATAATGAGAACAAGGTTCGGTCACAACGCTTTATGGAAGCTCTGGATGTTGACGAGATGATTGCGCATCTGTTGATTGTGGAAGGTTTTTCGACCGTGGATGAAATTGCGATGGTTCCGTTGTCTGAGTTGTCTGAAATCGAGGGCTTTGATGAAGATGTGGCCAAAGAGCTGCAGAGCCGTGCACAGGAATTTGTGGCCAAACGCGACAAAGATTTTGCCGCGAAGAGAAAGTCTTTGGGTATTGATGAAAAGTTGTTGGGCATTAACGGGCTGGATCAGGATATGATTATTACACTGGCTGAGAAAGGCGTGAAAACGATTGATGATCTGGCGGATCTGGCTTCTGACGAGCTGATTGAAATGCTGGGTGAAAATGTGTTGTCGGAGGTTGAGGCCAACCGAATCATTATGGAAGCCCGTGAACATTGGTTTGCCGAAGAAGAGAAGTAATGGATATTATCCGGCGGAGAAAGGTTGTTTTCTCCGCCGGGTTTATGGGTTTGAGTATGGCGGATTCAGAGATACAGGAAACAGAAAACAGGCGTTGTATTGTTACCGGTGAGGTGAAAGACAAGAGTGCGCTTTTGCGTTTTACGATGGTTAATGACGGGATGATTGTGCCGGATTTTAAGAAAAAACTGAAAGGCCGCGGATTTTTTGTTTCTGTCTCAAAGGAAATTTTGTTGACGGCGGTCAGGAAGAATTGTTTTTCAAAGGCGTCAAAAGGGCGGGCACATACTCCGTCAGGATTGGTGGATATGGTTGAGGCTTTGCTGAAAAAACGCGGTCTGGATATGCTGAATCTGGCCCGTAAGGCCGGGTGTCTGGTGACCGGGTTTGAGAAGGTCAAAGAGGCTGTCAGCAAAGGAAAAGCGGCTTTTTTGGTGGAGGCTACGGATGCCGGTGCCGATGGGCATGATAAAATTTCAGGTGCGGCCAGAGGACTGGAGATTTTGGAGATTTACAGTATTGAGGAGTTGGACAAGGCTTTAGACAAGGTTAATACGGTGCATGCCGCTGTTTTGAAAGGCAGTATGGCCAAGGCCGTCTATACAGAATTGAAACGTTATGAGTGGTTTTTAAACTCATAGATTATGGTGATGATACGGAGATGAAAGTTTATGACAGAAGATAATGCAAAAGGGAAATTAACATTATCAGGGAAATCTACCCTTACTTTGAAGAAAGTCGGGGACGGTGTTAAGCCGCATCATAACGACGGGAAAAAAGTCGTTCAGGTTGAGGTCAGAAAAAAAAGAGTGATTTCGGCAAAGCCTGAAGTGCAGAAAGTGAAAATCGACGAGGCAACAGCGGCCAAGCTGAAGCTGATTGCCGAAGCAAAGGAGCATGAAGCCCGGCGCCGCCAGGAAGAAGAAGAAAAAGAACGTTTGCGGCAGCAGCGCAAAGAGCAGGAAGAACGTGAGCGGCTTGAAAAGGAACAGGCTGAGGCTGCGCTGAAAGCTCAGGCCGAAAAAGCTGCCGAAGAGGCTCCGGAACAAAAGAAGTCTGCTCCGAAACCGGAAGAAGAGATTCGGACGTTTGCTTCCAGAGTTGTTAAAAAATCAAAAGATTTTGATGATGAAGAGGAAGATGAGGACAGCGGCAGTTATAACCGCTTTAAACGTTCGGCAGAAAAGTCTGTCTCTCGTGAAGACAGCTTTGAGCAGGAACGCAAGAAGGTTACCAAACGCAGTTTTGAACCACAGCGGCGCGGTGGAAAGGTAACGCTGCACAGTGTTATGGGCGGTATGGATGATGATGACGATGATTATGGTTTCGGCGGACCGCGGCGGCGCTTTAAGAAAAAGCAGCCCAAGCCGCAGGTTGTTCAGCAGAAGAAAAAAAAAATCGTTAAGGAAGTTGTTATTCCGGAGGTTATTACCGTTCAGGAACTGGCTAACAGAATGGCCGAGAAAGGTGCCGAGGTTATTAAAAAACTGATGTCTCTCGGAGTTATGGCGACAATCAACCAGCCGATTGATGCGGATACGGCACAGATTGTGGCCGAAGAGTTCGGGCATAAGGTCAAGCGTGTGGCTGACAGTGATGTTGAACAGGGGCTGGCCGGGCCGGAAGATACCGAGGAAGATTTGTTGCCGCGGGCGCCGGTGGTTACGGTTATGGGGCATGTTGACCATGGTAAGACTTCACTTTTGGATGCTTTGCGCGAAACAAATGTTGCCGCAAAAGAAGCCGGAGGGATTACCCAGCATATCGGCGCTTATCAGATTGAAGTTGCCGGAGGCAAGAAGATAACCTTTATTGATACGCCGGGGCATGAGGCTTTTTCAGAGATGCGTGCCCGCGGTGCCAAAGTGACGGATATTGTGGTTTTGGTTGTGGCGGCCAATGACGGGATTATGCCCCAGACAATTGAGGCTATTCGTCATGCTCAGGCTGCGGAAGTGCCGATTGTGGTTGCTATTAACAAAATTGACCTGCCCGGGGCTGATCCGATGAAAGTTAAGACGGCTTTGTTGCAGCATGGAATCGCTGTTGAAGATATGGGCGGTGAATATTTGTGTGCGGAAGTTTCGGCCAAAAAGCGCATTAATATTGATAAATTGGTTGATGCGATTTTGTTGCAGGCGGAAATTTTGGATTTGAAGGCCAATCCCAACCGGTTGGCACAGGGAGCGGTCATTGAGGCCAAAATGGAAAAAGGCCGCGGTTCCGTTGCGACGGTTCTGGTTCAGAACGGAACGCTTCATGTCGGTGATATTTGTATTGCCGGCAAGGAATGGGGGCATGTTCGTGCGATGTTTAATGAGAATGGCAAAAAAGTTCCCGAGGCCGGGCCGGCAACGCCGGTTGAAATTCTGGGTTTGCAGGGAACGCCTGCGGCCGGGGATGATTTTGTTATTGTCAAAGATGAGGCTCAGGCCAAGGAAGTGACAAATTACCGCATTCGCAAAGAACGTGATGCCAAGCTGGTTAAGAGTGCGAAGTCGGCGATGGAGCAGATGCTGGATAAAATCAAATCCGGAGAGGTCAAGCATTTGCCGGTTATTATCAAGGCGGATGTTCAGGGGTCGATTGAGGCGATTGAGGGCACAATCAAGAAGCTTTCCAATGATGAGGTCAGTGTTCAGATTTTGCATTCCGCAGTTGGCCCGATTTCGGATTCCGATGTGACTTTGGCCAAGGCGTCAAACGCGTTTATTATCGGTTTTAATGTCCGTGCTATTCCTCATGCCCGTGATATGGCCCGGCAGGATGGTGTTGATATTCGCTATTATTCAATTATTTATGATGTCGTTGATGATATTAAAAAAGCTCTGGAGGGGATGTTGTCGCCCGAGCTGCGTGAGAAAATCATCGGTTATGCCGAGATACGCAATGTCTTTAATATCACAGGCGTTGGCAAAGTCGGTGGTTGTATGGTTACTGAAGGTTTTGTCAAGCGCGGTGCCAAGGTTCGTCTGTTGCGCGACAATGTGGTTATTCATGACGGGGCTTTGGCTCAACTCAAGCGTTTCAAAGAGGATGTGAAAGAGGTTAAATCCGGTTATGAATGTGGTATGAGTTTTGAGAACTACAATGACATTCAGGTGGGGGATTATATAGAATGTTATGAGGTGGAAGAAATCGCCGCTACCCTGTAAAATCCCGCTCTGTGGGTTACTAATACAGAAAAAAGTTTTAAGGCTAAGTCATGTACTTCTATGTACACTCCTGTCGCCTTAAAACTTTTTTCTTATTATTAACCTCACATATCGGAATTTTACTGTGCTAAAGAAAGGGGATTGAGGAAGTTAAGTTGTGAATTTCCAACTCTTATTATATGTCTCATTCTCCGAACTTTTATTATTTTGTTATGTAGAGAAAAGAAGGCTGAGTTATCTATCTTACATATCGGAATTTTACCGTGCTAAAGAAAGGGGATTGAGGAAGTTAAGTTGTGAATTTCCAACTCTTATTATATGTCTCATTCTTCGGACTTTTGTTGTTTTGTTATGTAGAGAAAAGTTCATTAATTTTGCCGTGTCAGGGAAATGTTATGTGTGTGTTTTTGTTGACTTTTGTCTAAAAACATGGTAAAAGGTTTTTGTTTTAAGTATTATTCTAAAAATTTTATATTATGGATTTAAATAATTTTGGTTCCTGTTTGGCAGAGGCGGCGATCGTCGGCAGTTCTTTTGATAAACCTGGCTGTTGTCCGGTAAAGCGGAAAAGGTCTTTCTTGGCATTTGTCTATGCCGATGATTCTTTGTCTGAGGTATTTGAACCTCAGCGGGAGGTGAAGGGGTATATTTTTCAGCGAAGAAACGGGCATTATGTTTTTGTTTATCGCGCTTATGCGCCGGAAAAAATGCCTTATCTTCAGGCTTGTGCATTTTGCGCTACGATTAAGTTCAGAGGTGTGTCCTGTATCCCCGGAAGTGCTGATTTTTTGATGCGGGAATTGTATGATGAGCAACGGAATGTGCAATTATGCCGCAGCAGGATAGAACCTGTTGATGAGCGATTGATCTGGTCATCAACACCCTGTTCTTATTATCACTGGATGGTTGATCCGCTTAATCATCAGCCGGTTTACGGACGTGATTTGGAGGCGTTTTATGTTCGTCCGGTGTTGGATTTGAAAAATCTGCCGGTTTGAAAATTGAAAGCTCTGAGTTTTGAGGCTCAGAGCTTTTTTGTTATTTTCCGCCTTTGGTGACAACGACCATAGCTTCGCGAAGAATCCGGTCGTTAATCATATAACCAGTCTGGAGTTCGGCGATGATGGTTCCCGCCGGTTTGGTTTTGTCTTCGACTTCCTGAATAACCTGATGAAAATTCGGGTCAAACTTGCTGTTGAGCGCCTGCATTTTTTTGACGCCGAATTTTTCAAATACCTTGTCGAGTTCGTGCTGGGTCATTTCAACTCCGGCAAGCAGGCTTTTCAGGTGTTCGCAATCGTCTTTTTTGTCTTCGGGAATCGATTTCAGGGCGCGGTCGAGATTGTCGGCGACGCTTAAAAGGTTCTTGGCAAAAGATGAAACAGCGTATTTGTTGTTTTTTTCAATTTCCTGCATGCAGCGGCGTTTGGTGTTTTCAGCGTCGGCATAAGCACGGAGAAAATCTTCTTTGAGTTTTTTGTTTTCCTCTTTCAGTTGTTCAAGCTCATCGGTTTCCGGTGCGGCGGCATCAGCGGTTGCCGGAGGTTCTTTGCCGGTCTGTGAGGAATCTGCGGCAGGGATTTCCTGTTCTTTTTCAATATCTTCTTTATCGGGTTCTCCGCCATGATTTTTGTTGTGTTTCATGTCTTTTCCTCTTTAAATCTCGTGGATTTATGTTAAATTATTATCTATCATAAAACTTAGTGATTAAATCTTGCCAAGTCAAGAGGGAAAGCAGGAGCGGAGGAGAAAATGCCGGAGAGATTTGAGGCGTTGAAAATGGGTGATTTTAAAATGCTTTCGGAAGATTTTAACCGAAAGAAAACACCGCCACATTATCTTTTGCCGCAAACGCCGGGTTTGAAACAAATGCAGAATTTGGGCAAGATTCAATGTTTGGGGTTGACGCCGTGGCCGGTTTTGGAGCAGGTGAAGGCGTGGATGATTTCGGCAGAAACAGCTTTGTTTATGAAAATGGGCGGTCTGGGGATGATTGCTTCGGAGCTGCCGGAAGCGTATAATCGTTTGTATGCTGCGGCCGGAGACGATATTAAGGTTGTTACGCCGTTGTATACCGGTAATACCGGCAAGAAAAAAGCCATTTTTGAAAACGGAGTGTATCAGGGAGCCGAAGGCAGATGTGCTGCTCTTGACAAGGTGACTGTGGTTGAGGTTCCGTTTTGTGATACGGGGACAAAACTTGTTAATCACAAAGTTTGTGTGTGGCAATGCCAGGCAGGCGGGGTTTCTTATTTGTTGTTGGAGAACGAACGCTTTTTTTCGATTGATCCACATAAAGACAATCCTTCAGCACAGGACGGGTGTTATGTTTTTAATCGTTTCGGGGTTGATGAAGTGGAGCGTTTTGCCTTTTTTACCAAGGCGGTGTATGTTTTGTTGAAAGATGTGTATGAGAATGGGCAGAATCGTCTTGACAAACCGAATCTGATGTTGGCGAATGACTGGCACAGCGGTGAGCTGGCCGGGCTTTTGAAATATCTGACCCTGGCGCAGGAAGAACAAGGGCTGGCCGATAAAAAACTGGCGGCATCTCTGCGGCAGATTCCGGTGGTGCATATTGCTCATCATTTGGGATATCAGGGGTGGGATTATGTTAATACGCCGCGGCTGCTTAATTCTTTGTATGAATATTCGGCGAATATGGTTTATCGTAATGCCAGGCCGGTTAAAAATACGAATCCGCGGGCAAAAAATACGCTGATTGTTCATGACTGTTTTAATCAGGCCAGTTGTAATTTTCATTTGGCAGACAGGGTGGTGACGGTTTCCAGAAATTATCTGGAGGAAGTGTCAAGGTTTTTGGAGTTTGGTTGGGATTTTCGCGATATTTTAAAAATAAGGAAAGATCACGGGACTTTTCTCGGAATTGTTAACGGGTATGACAAGTCTAAGATTACGCCGAATGCGGTTAAGATAAAAGCGATTAATGATTTTTTTGGCGGAACGGATTTTGTGTCTTATGATGAAAATACACTGGCGGCGAAAGATCATAACAAAGCCGAATTTTTGAAGTTGTTGCACAGATTGGCGACGGATAAGGTTTATAAACAGGAAAAGCTTCCTCTGGTTGATTTCTATAAATTTGATGATTTGGCGGATGTGGTGAAGGATCCTTCAAAAACGCCGGTTTTTTGTGCAACCAGCCGGATGGTGGAGCAAAAAGGGTATGATATTGCAGCCCGGGCGGTGATGAAACTGACTGAAAAATATAAAGATTCGACCGAGGATGTTGAGATTCCGGTTTTTGTGATGGGCGGCGCCGGCGATGCAAAATATTTTAATTATCTGAAAAAACTTAAAGATGAAGCTATGAGGCTTAATCCCCAGGCAGGGCGACGGATTTTTGTTTTTCGGGGGTATAAAGACGAGTTTGCGTATGCGGTGCAGCTGGCATCTGATTTTTATATGATGCCGTGTCGTTTTGAACCCTGCGGTCTGACACAGATGGAGGCTATGGCCAAAGGGGCTTTGCCTGTGGCGATGTCGACCGGCGGTTTGGTGGATACAATCATCAACGGAGCGGACGGGTTTCGCACCGAAGTGTTTTTTGTGGGCAAAGACAGGATATATGGCAGCAATCTGGCGGTCAGCCGGTTGAAGAACAATGTAAATGCTTATGCGGACACTTTGCAGAATATTCTTGATATTTTTTATAAGAATCCGGATATTATTATCATGATGAAAAAAGAAGCAATGCGAAAAGATTTCAGTTGGACTCAGGGGGCTATTCAGGCCTATCATTCTTTGTTTCATAACGGGTATATCGGAGCGGGAGAAAAGAAATGAGACGTTTGGGACGCAAAAATGATGAGCTTCGTCCGGTGGAAATTATTTTGGGGTTTAATCCTTATGCCGAGGGATCCTGTCTGATTAAGTGCGGCAATACGCATGTGATTTGTACGGCAACCGTGGAAGAAAAAGTTCCGTCATGGCTTAAAGATTCCGGGAGAGGCTGGGTGACGGCCGAGTATGCCATGCTGCCGCGGGCAACGCAGACTCGTGTGCCCCGGGAGAGCAAAAAACCTTCCGGGCGTTCGGAAGAGATTAAGCGGCTTGTCGGACGGGCTTTGCGCGGTGGTGTGGATTTGACAAAAATGCCGGGGATTTCGGTTTTGATTGACTGTGATGTGATTCAGGCTGACGGCGGTACGCGCACGGCTTCGGTTACCGGAGGTTTTGTGGCTTTGTATCAGGCTTTGAAGAAGCTGGTTAAAG
>CALXTH010000101.1 GCA_944391365.1 uncultured Alphaproteobacteria bacterium
TCATTCACATAGCCCTCAAGCGCACATTGCTTGCCCGGCTCCGGTTCAATCGGCCCCGGCCCGCTGGATGAGGAACTCGGCTCATCAATCCCCGCTCCCCCGCCGGAACAATTCCCCGCGTCGGTAATAAAACACACGCTTGCGACCTGAGGCAGGTCGATCCCATCAGTTTGCTGTTGAGAAATTGGGGCATGAAACGCACTGCGTGCGCCTTGTGCCGCTGTTGAGATAGTTAAATCAGCAGTATCGTCATTATCCTGGTTAAGATAGAACTTTAGTTTTTCGGTTCCGGTCTTCAAATTTTGAGGCGGCAGAGCGGAAAAGAGGTGTGCGTGTGGATAAAGACCTGTCCGGCCAAGCGGATATAACAAACCACCGGCCGGAGGCTTCAGGTTCTCCGCCCCGCCATAACGTGAAAAATCAGGATAATTAAAAGGATATGCTGTCGCTGAAGCGTCTTGCATCACACATAAGGATACGCAAGAACAGGATACTAAAAGTATCTTTTTTAAATTCATCATAATACACCTATCTATCTACATTTATCTACACGTTATTATCATAACATAAAATTTATTTCTTTGCAATATAAATTTTATGTTATGACTAAAATTTTCAAAGAAAGACAAATAAAAAATATTTTATCTCTATCGCCTTGATATTTCTTTATTTTATTCTTTTCGTTAAGAATTATTAACAGATTGAAAAAATTGTTAACAAAAATATTAACAAATTGATAAATAGCGGTTATGATGACTGTATTAAAAAGATATTTAATGGTTAAGGAGCTTGAAACATGCGGGTTTTACTGGTGGATGACGATTATGCCGTATCGCAGAGCATTGAAACCATGCTCAAAAAAGAAGGCATGATTGTTGATACGACCGATTTGGGCGAAGATGGGCTGGAAATCGGAAAATTGTATGATTATGATATTATCATTCTGGATTTGATGCTGCCGGACATGAATGGTTATGAGGTTCTGAAAAATCTCCGTGCGGCCAAAATCAATACGCCGGTGCTTATCCTTTCGGGGTTGAGCGAGCCGGACAAAAAGGTGAAAGGACTTGGTTTCGGGGCTGACGATTATCTGACCAAGCCATTTGACAAATCTGAGCTTCTGGCGCGGATTCAGGCTGTGGTCAGACGCTCCAAGGGGCATTCAAACTCTATTATCCGAACCGGTGATGTTGAGGTTAACCTTGACACGCAGACAGTGACTGTCGGCACAAAGGCTTTACACCTGACCGGCAAAGAATATGGTATTATGGAGCTTTTGTCTTTGCGTAAAGGCTCGACTCTTAACAAGGACCAGTTTCTCAACCACCTTTACGGCGGTATTGACGAGCCTGAACTCAAGATTATTGATGTCTTTATCTGTAAACTCAGAAAGAAGCTGGAAAAAGCTTCCGGCGGCAAAAATTATATTGAGACCGTCTGGGGACGCGGTTATGTTTTGCGTGATCCTGATGAAAAGAAAGCTGTTTAAAAAGTTTTGGCGCCGCAGAAATGCGGCGCTTTCTTTATCAAAAGCGGGATATTACATTTGTGCCCATCGAGCGGCGATGATTTTCAGAGCTTCTGCCGGAGGTTGTGTCAAATCCAGGTGGAATCCGTTCTTGGTGGTGCAGAATTTCTGTCCGGCATCGTAATAGCAATACGGCGTTTGAAAAGCTCTTTCATAGACCCGGCTGTCATCAATTTGCAATGAAATGTGATGTTTGCGGCAATACCGGCTTTTAGCCGTATCCCAAAGCCGTTTTTCTATTTTGAAATCACCATCTTCATAAATCTCCGCCAAACCGCGGCGTTTGTAAAAATCAAAAATAGCAAACAGTTTGGTATAAGAAATTTTCCATTCTTTCAGCATTGCCGCGACTTTTGCTCGGGGACCTCCGGTGATGATATGGATTTCCCATCCGAGAGTTTGAGCCTGTCGGCAAAATTCTCTGAAATAAACCGGATTGTCGGTAATAACACCATGAAAATCAAGGCCTATTTTTATATTTTCTTTCATTTCTTTTCTTCTCCGAACAGAGATGAAAAAAGATCTTTGATCGAGCCCGGAGTCAATGCCGACAGTGGGTTGATTTTGACTTCTGGGTCGGAGATGCCGCCTTTGACCGAATAGTTTGCGGCGAAGACTGTTCCGTCTTTGCCGGACAACATTCCCCCGATCACCGGAATTTTACCGATGAAATTATTTATACTGTATGCCGGGACGATAACACCTTTACCTTCAAGCTGTTCGGTTTTATGGTCATAGGTTCCGTTTAAGGTAATACCGATGACATTACCGAAAGCTTTTCCGTCGTTGACGCTCAGGACTTTGTTTTTATATTCAAAGGGCGCGTCGAAATGAGAAAAGGCCAACCCTTCTCCCGACAACATCCCGACAATTCCGGTCAGCGAAGCCATGCTCAAGACTTTAGCCAGAACAGGGGTGTTATGAATGTTGAAATCACGGATAGAGGCATGACCTACAAATTCTTTCGCAGCATTGCGTTTGCCTTCTATCTTCAATATACCTCCCTGCATGCTGTCATAAATACGGAATACTTTGAGCGTGCTGCCGGCGTTGTTACTGTTAATGGAAAGCAAAAATTCATTATTCGGGCGGGGATCATAATCCGCTTTCAGGCGAACCTCTCTGCTTTTGCCATAATTGCCGACCAAATGAGCTTCATAGAGCCCTATTCCGTTGCGCAGCTTTGCCGAACCGGCAAAATTGCTGATTGGCACAAAAGGATTGGTCCAGAGGTTGTTTACGGCAATGTTAATATCCGTATCCGTTACATTTTCAAGCTCATCATCGACATCTGTTTCCGGAACTGTGGTTGCCTGTATCTGCCGGGCATATTTCCTTTTCCGGTCTGCGTCACGACGGTCAAAGAACTCAGTCAGGGAATAACTGTTACCGGATACATTGATTTTTATTTTCGGCCGGGAGGTTCCGGTGTTTTGTACCCATTCTATTTTGGCTTTTGCATTTGTTTTCGGACCGCGGACTTTGTAAATATCAACGACTTTCAGCTTTCCGTCTTTATCCAGATTGATTTTTCCCTGCAGGTTGAAATCCGCCTTGGATAATGAAAAGAACGGGATTTCTTTTATTTTGCTGTCGGAGAACAGAAGTTTGGCCTCGATGTCGCCGGAGGCTCCGTTAAGTTTGCGGAAGCCCAAAAAAGAATAATCTATGGACGAATTGCTCAAATCTGCTTTGACATCAATATTCATATCATTATTTCCGGCAATGTTGATTGTTGCTTTGACATCAGCATAACCTTCAATATAGGGGGAAGACAACAACTCAAAATCAGCTCCGAGTTTCTTTTTAACCTCCTCATCCAGACGGAAAGCGATTTCATAGCGGGTACGTTCAACCTTGTCATGAAAATTCTCCCGCCAGCCAAGTTTGATGGGGACTCCGTCCATAACCGCGGCACCGGACAATTCCAGATAATCATTATTGACTTTGAGCGCCATTTCCGGAGATGTCATATTTTTTCCCTGAATAACATCTTTCATGGTCACATCTGTCAGCCGGACATCGACGTCTGCATGGACATCCTCCGGCCCGAGATCATCTTTCAGCTCAAATTTCAGCCCGAGGTCGGTTTCTGCACGACCACTCAGCTGATCTGCAGGGATTTTCATATCCCGCACAAAATGAAGCGGCGGATTGTCGATCAGGCGGAGGGCATCGGTTACGGATGATTCCATAATCAGCCGGATATCTGCATAACTATGCGCTTTATCCAAATCATACAAATTAACACTGCCGCCGGTCAGAATGACGCCGTTGGAGACACCTTTATCAAGGTTAACCTTAATACTGTTTTGGGTAAATAAAGCCTGACCGTAAACATTCTCAATATTTGGCATTTCTTTCAGGTAATTTACCGAGGCATCGGCGACATCAACCTTGCCATCGAGGCTGCTCAGAACAAAATTTTTTCTTTTATTATCGTAGGTAAAATCAAACCGGAAATGAGCATTTTCGGCCCGGCCGACAAACAGGCTGTCTTCGGTCCAGTTCCATGCGCTTTCTACGATGTATTTCGGCCAGTATTTCGGCAGATCATCCAAGCCAAGCTCTTTAATATCCGCGGTTATGGAGGCTTTGATGTTCTTGAGGGAATCTTCCAAAATATATTCTTTGAGTCCGGAAACGTTAAACCCCAAGGTTGTTTTCAGTCCGCCGAGATCAAATTCGGCTCCGTCAATCTGCAGGTTGTTCAGCCCGCCGGTTATTTTTCCGTTCAGCATAAACGATGACAGTTGGTAGCGCATTCTTTCATCATCATTGAACATGATGTTGCCAGCGCTACCCTCCATTTGAAAATCGATTTTACGGACGGCGCGGTCAAGGCTGTCTATCAGGTTTTGTGTCTTCTTTTCCGCCAGAATATCTTTCAAGGCAATGACCGTTTCTACTTTTCCGCTGACGGGAAGGTTTATCCGGTAAAACTCATGAGCCTTATTGTCTTCAACAAAATTACTCAGCAAATCAGCCGGAACGATATCGGAAAAATAAGCGCTGACCGCCAAATCATCTTTAAGGCTGCGAAATTCGGCTTCCATTCCGACGGAAGAAACCCTGTCATTAATTTTCAGCAGGGCTCCGGCTGAGGTCTTGAGGCTGGCAAAATTGCGCTCGAAAGTATAGTTCACATCGGACAATGTCCATTTCCGTCCCAGCTCGACTTCATGAATTTCAACTTCGGCGTTTTTTATTTCTATATGATTTATATAATTTTCGGGAAAATATTTGTCATCGGAATCGAAACGATCCAAAAAATTTTTTACTCCGGCAAAATAATATTCAAGTTTCTTTTTGTTTATTTCATTCTTTTTATTTTGTTCTACCCCGTAGTTCATAAACAGATAAATTCCCGGTCCTTCGACCTCAACTGAGCTCGGGGCAATGATCCCTCTCAGCAATGCCCGGATACTGAATGAAACAGAAGTTCTGGGCGCATTGATGATAACGCTGTCGTCGTTTTTTTTGAGAACAATATTATTGGCGATGATTTTTATCGGCTGGATGGAGCGAACCAGCTCAATATTTACGGAATCAACGCTGATTTGATAATTGGCCTCATCACTGTTCAGTGCTTTGACGATATAGGGTTTCAGGTACGGCACCTCAATCGGCCCTTTATAGAGCTGCCAAACCAGAAGGAGCAGCAGTCCAAGCAGAGCTACGCCGAGATAATCCAGTATTTTGCCTATCCGGTATTTCCGTACTTTCTCTTTTGTCATTATTCCTCTGCCAGCCAGTTCAGAATATCGTCATAATTGGCAAAATCACCAAGGTTATTGTGCCCGGCGCCATCATAAACAATAATTTCTTTCGGAACGGGTGCCTGTTCATATAAATTCCTGGCCAAAACGACCGGAACCAGCTTATCATGACTGCCGCCCATAATCAAAACCGGTGCTTTAACCTCTTTAATCATCGCCATGTTATCATATTTTTCCCGGACAATCAGACTGAACGGCAGCGGAACGGGAACTATTTCTTTGGTAACATTCAACAGACTGTCAAAGGGGGTTTCAAGCACCAAAGCCGCAAAAGAATTATCTTTCTGGAGGTGGAAAATGCTGTTGATAGCCATGTGCGAGCCAAGAGATGCGCCGTAAACGATGATATCTCCGTTTTGATATCCGAGACTATGCAAATAGTTGACCGCGGCAATGGCATCTTCTTCAAGCCCCTGCTGGGTTATCCGCCCTTTTATCCCGCCGAATCCGCGATATTCGCCCATAAAAGTTCCATATCCGGCTTTTACAAAAGGAAGCAGTTTCGGATAAAATTTTTCAATATTATAGGAATTTCCGTGCATAAAAACCACTATTTTGTGCTGACCGGCTGCCGGTTTTGTGTACCAGCCATAGAGTTTTGTTCCGTCTGCGGATGTATAACTTACCTCTTCAGCCGGATAGCCATCCCGGTGGGCTTTTTCCAAATCAGCAGGTGCGTTGGTCGGTCCGTAGAAAAAGAACTGCGGATAAAAATAGACTGCCGCACAAAAACCGACATAAATCGTTATCAGCACTATCATCAATTTCTTTACCGCTTTCATTCCTTCCCCACCTTACCGGCCAGTGCCGCCGACAAAAACATATCAATGTCACCGTCAAGGACTGCTTTACAATCTGAGGTTTCAGCTCCGGTCCGTAAATCTTTTACCATTTTATACGGCTGAAGGACATAAGAACGTATCTGATATCCCCAACCAATATCGCTTTGGGCATCTCTCAGGCTTTGTTCGTGTTCTTCGCGTTTTTTCAGTTCCAGTTCGTAGAGGCGTGACTTCAGCATTTTCCAGGCATTATCCCGGTTTTGAAACTGAGAACGACTGGTTTGGCTTTGGACGACAATTCCGGTCGGGATATGGGTTATCCGCACAGCCGAATCGGTTTTGTTAATATGCTGGCCGCCGGCTCCCGACGCCCGATAGGTGTCTATGCGACAATCGGCTTCATTAATTGTGATTTCAATATCGTCATCAATTACCGGATAGACTCCGACGGAGGCAAAACTGGTGTGGCGGCGGGCGGCACTATCAAACGGAGATATCCGCACCAGCCGGTGGACGCCGCTTTCCGACTTGAGCCAGCCGTAAGCATTATGTCCGCAGATTTTGACCGTTGCAGATTTCAATCCCGCAACATCACCTTCCGTCTCTTCAATATATTCGACTTTATAGCCATGCTGCTCTGCCCAACGCGTATACATTCTCAACAACATTTCTGCCCAGTCCTGAGCCTCGGTTCCGCCACTTCCGGCATGCACCTCCAAGTAAGCGTCGTTGGCATCGACCTCTCCGGAAAGCAGAGCTTCAAGTTCCTGTCTGCCGGCTTCGGTTTTCAGGCTTTCAAGCTGGGACATAATATCCGTCAGCATGTTTTCATCATTATCAGCATCGGCCAGTTCAGCCAGTTCTTTTAATTCATCCAGAGAAGAAACCAGATGTTCAAAATTGTGCAGCTTTTCTTCGAGTTGTGTTTTTTCGCTCATCAGTTTGCGCGCTTTGGCGGCATCATTCCACAGATTGCTGTCCTGAGACAACGCGTTAAGTTCATCAAGGCGGATTAAAGCATTATCGTAGTCAAACCGACCTCCGTAAAAGGTCTGTTGACTGTTTAATTGCTTCAATTATCTCGACAAATTCTGCACGCATGTTTTTCTTCTCCATTTTTTAATATTGTGTTCCCAGCTGGAAGTCGCCTTCCACGTTATTATCATAAATCTTGTCCTGTCCATTCTCTGTTGTGTCGCCGTCTTCTTCTCCGCCACCGATAACTTTCTGATGATTTTTATCAAAATCAGGTTTTAAGGCTTCGATAATAACCGATTTATCTTTCGGGGTGGCGGGTTTGCCGGTGTTATAATTAACCCGTTTGAGGCGGATACCATTGGGAATTCGGAACGGAACATCAGGTTTTCCGGCCAGGGCATCGCGCATGAAATCATAGAAAATGGGCAAAGCGGCCGAGGCTCCGGTTTCCCACCGACCTAAAGTCCGGGGTTCATCAAAACCGACATAAGTTCCGACAACCAAATCCGGTGAAAATCCCATGAACCAGGCATCCTTACTATCATTTGAGGTTCCGGTTTTTCCGGCCAAATGTTTTTTCAATGAGCGCAGACGAGCCCCGGTTCCTCGCACGGCGACACCTTCCAGAATGCTCGTCATCTGATATGCCGACATCGGATCAATAATCTGTTCACGGATATCTGCAATCCGGGGAATCTCGTGATTTTCCCATTTGGCAGCATTGCAGTCCGGGCATGTCCGGGTATCCTGCTTAAATATGGTTTTGCCGTTGCGATCCTGAATGCGCTCGA
>CALXTH010000102.1 GCA_944391365.1 uncultured Alphaproteobacteria bacterium
CCAAAATCAATCGGTTTGAGCTGGACCAATTTTTGGCGGAGGGGAGTTCGGCTTCCCGGATTAATTTCAAGGATGGCGGGAGCAAGACCGTTGAGTTCTTGCGGCGGCCGTATTTATCGAAAGACCGGATAGATTACAGTTTTATCAATGGTTTTGATTTGACGGGGCGTTTTGATGTGGCGTCGTTGTCTGCCTGGGGACGGAAATTTGAAAATGCTGGTTTTGATTTCAGGCTGGTGAACGGGAGTTTGAATATTCTGAATTTTAAATCCGGGTATAATGGCGGGACTTTGTCCGGTGAGGTCAAGTTGGATGCGGCGGCGGCTCCGGCGGCCAGCGGCAAGATGACTTTAACGAAGCAGCCGGTTAAAGGCGATTTTCTGGCCGGCAGTCGTTATGGGTTGACGGAAGGAAATGCCGATGTGACGGCGACCTGGAGCGCTTCGGCGGTGTCTGAGGAGGAATTTGTTTCTTCTTTGTCGGCGACGATCAATTTCGGGGTCAGTCAGCCGGTTGTACGCGGCTGGAATCTGGATGGTATTGCCAAAGATCTGGATATGCGCGAAACAGCGGACGGTTTTCTGGAAAAAGTACAGGAGAATTTGCAAAGCGGTAGCAGTCGGTTTGACAACTTCAGTGGTACTTTGGTGTTAGACAAAGGGACTTTTGCGCTGCAAGAGGCCGTCTTTGAGAAAGAAAAACTGCAAGTTGACGCCAAAGCGGAAGGCAGCATTGTCGATTGGACAGGAAAGGCTGATTTTGAAGTTTTGCCGGCAGATGTTCAGAAAGGGATTCCGGGATATGGTTTTGTGTTGAACGGAAGTCTGGAGAATCCGTCTCTGGAGGTTAATGTTGATGCGATTATCAAGATGTTTAATGAGAAAAAAGCCCGGAAAGAGGCTGAGCAGAAGGCCAGAGAGCAGGCGCGTCTGAACAACCTGAAACAGATGATGGCCGCGCAGCAGACACGAGCCGTTTTGGTGAAACGCAAGCTAAATGATGAGGTTTTGCCTCTGTATGAACAGAAGTTGTCGGTCGTCGGAGATGAGCAGGCAATCAAGGATTTGGGAGTGATTAAGGAGAGTATTGATGAGCAGCTGAGTGTTTTGGAAGAAATCAATACGCTGGCGATGACTCCCGAATTTGACGAGCAGCTGGTTAATGATGCGGCGTCGCGCAATGACAAGGTTGAAGAAGTGGCGGCGGTTTATGTGGCGGCGATTAATGATGTTTATGACGCCGGCATCAGGCGTCGCGGGCAGGCTAATGACGATAAGCTGAAAACACTTTGGCAGAAAGTTCAGGATGATTATCATCACTATGAAACGGATTTCGGCGGCTTTTCTGTCCGGCTGGAAAAAATAGGCAGCCATCTTGATTTGAGCAAAACGCCGACGGTGGCTAGTTTGCGTGAGGTGTTGGCAGAGACCAAAAATCGAATCGGAGAGGCGGCGGCAGCGGCTTCGGACTCTTTCAAAGAGCTCGGTTCGGCTGAGAAGGGTGTTGCTGCTGAGAATGCAGTGAAACAGCAGGAAACATATATTCGTTCTGTTGAGCAGGAGACTGAAAAGATGACCAAGGCGGCTGGTGATTTGTTTAAGGAGGCTGAAAAACTGGTGCAGGCGGAAGAAGCGTGGTATAAGTCCAGAGAACTTAAAGAGGCTCAGGAAAAGAAGGTTCAGGAAAATACCAGCACGATTTCGGTTGATGCAACCGGAAAGACGACGACTTTTGTTCCGGATATCAAAGAGCTTGAGGAATCCGAAAAAGCCGTTGAGACCGAGGGAATCAGAGTGTTGGATTTTTCGGGGCGGGTCAGCCGGGATGATACGCCGCAGCGGCCGGCCGAGGTGCGCCGTTCTTCCGGTCTGGTCACACAGAATAAAGGGACGCCGGCGGAAACGGGCGGAACAATTGTTCGGGAATAGTTGGGGGTTTTGTGCGGATATTTCTTGGTGAAAAAGGTTTTTGGTGATATACTCAGGCTATCTTGATTGAAATATTCGCGGAGGAGAGCAATGTTGAAAAAGCCTGAGGTTTGTATTTTGCCGGTGGCCGGGATGTCAACCCGGAATTTGCCGGCAACGAAAGTGATTCATAAAGGTTTTCTGACCTTGCACGGGAAGCCGATTATCCAGTATGCGGTTGATGCCTGCCGGGCGGCGGGGATTAAAGAGATTGTTTTTGTTTACAGTGATGAAGCCGGAAAGGATTTGTTTTCGCGCTATTTTTCACCCAATGAGGCTTTGGAAAGGCATTTGAAGGAACAGGGCAAAGATGAGCTGTTGAAAGCTGTGCGTGATATTGTGCCAGAGGGGATGACTTTTGCTTTTGCACGGCAGGCCGAGCCAAAAGGGAACGGGCATGCCATTCTGATGGCGAAAGAACTGGTCGGAAAGCGTGATTTTGTTGTGATGTGGCCGGATGATGTGTATATTAATTTTCATGGCGAAGGGGTTTTGCAGCAGTTGACAGATGTTTATCTGGAGACCGGGGGCATGGTGGAGAATATTATTGAGTTTACCCGGGAGGAGATGGTGCGCTACGGTGCTTTGGTCGGGGCTGTTCGCGCCGGTCGGATTGTCAAGGCGAAAGGACTGGTTGAAAAGCCGGCGTTGGCCGATGTTCCGTCTAATTATGCCAGTATGGGTCCATATATTCTGCCGAATATTATCATGGATATTCTGCCGGAAGTGCAGCGCGGAACAAATGGTGAGATTAACCTGACGGATGCGATGGAGCTGGCGGCGCAGCGCGGCGTGTCTTTGCACGGGGTGTTGTGTGATGCGGTGCGTTTCGACTGCGGGACAACGCGGGAGCTGGAAAAGTCAAACATGAAATTGTCGATTATGCAGGATCCTGAGCTCAGAGCCTGGGCGCGGGAGATTGTTGACCATATGGTTGTCTGAAATATAAAAAATCCT
>CALXTH010000103.1 GCA_944391365.1 uncultured Alphaproteobacteria bacterium
ATCAAAAAACTTAAACAGCGACTTTGCCCTCCAGCTTTCCATGACACTGATAATTCAGCAGCTCAAAATCCTCATACTTAAAATCATTAATATCCGTCACCGCCGGATTCAGCCTCATCTGCGGCAAAGGATACGGCTCCCGGCTCAGCTGTTCCCGCACCTGCTCAAAATGATTATGATAAATATGCGTATCTCCCAGCGTATGCACAAACTCCCCGGGTGTCAGCCCGCAAACCTGCGCAATCATCATCGTCAACAACGCATAAGAGGCAATATTAAACGGCACCCCGAGAAACATATCACAACTGCGCTGATAAAGCATACAGGACAACTTGCCATCCGCCACATAAAACTGAAACATCATATGACACGGCGGCAGCTTCATCTCGGGAATTTTTGACACATTCCAAGCCGAAACAATCATCCGCCGGTCATTAGGATTAGTCTTAAGCTTATGAATAACTTCGGCCAGCTGGTCAATCCCCTCGCCATTCCAGTTGCGCCACTGCGACCCGTAAACCGGACCGAGATTGCCGTTTTCATCCGCCCATTCATTCCAGATTCGCACGCCGTGCTCCTGCAAATACTTAACATTGGTATCGCCGCGGATAAACCACAACAGTTCATAGATAATACTCTTGAGATGAACTTTCTTGGTTGTTACCAGCGGAAACCCCTGACTCAGATCAAAACGCATCTGCCGTCCGAAAACCGAACGCGTTCCCACTCCGGTACGATCCATTTTATCCACGCCGTTTTCCATAATATCACGAAGCAAATCAAGATATTGACGCATTATTTGAATCCTATTTCTCAATAGATTCGATAATATGCTTTAACACCGCCTGATCCACAAACGCACCCTTGCGGATATGCACGGTCGTCACCACATTATCCAGTTCATAGTCTTTGGAAACCTGACGATATTCTTTATTCATCACGTCAATACAGGGCGTTATATCAACAGGTTGACCCTTTAGCTCAGGATTTAGACTTCCACAATACATACTGTCAACAATAATCTCCGGCATCAACTTGCTGCCGCCAGTCAAAAACGCCTTATAGACGCTGGCCCCGCCGGAAAGATAAAACTCTCCTTCCGCCTCCTTAAAATAACGAATATCCGTCACCACCTGATGATTCTGCGGATCCGAGACCTCATAAGCCGTATCAAAAGTCAATACCATAATCCGCCGATTAGGCAGCGTGCGCCCCGGAAAACTCTCATAAGTCGTCTGCCCGGCAACCAGCGTCCGGTTTTCGGTAATCCGGCGGAAACGCTTAAAATCCGAGGATATCCGCCAGGGAATTTGCGGCCCGATACCAATGATATTATCCCCCTGGTGCCGACACCATATCGCAACTTTAGTCATATTTTTTTCTCCTGAGACAAAGCTAACAAAGATATTCCCCTCTCTCAAGTATTTTTATCCTTTTATCCTGCACAATTTTACTTGCAAAATAAAGCTAAATAGCCTATATTGAAAGAGTCAGGAAACTGACTACGGCACTAGAGGCGGTATGGAATAGGTATTTAGGACCCGGGGTCAGTACCCGGCACCTCCACCAATTAAAAAATTTGCCCAAATATGGCACCATAGAAAAGCCATTATACAAGGCAAGTTTTATATAAAGAAAAATTTTTGTGAAAGAAATGTACATAGAGGTACATAACCGAACAAAAATTTGCACTTGATGACAAATTTGCCCGAATATGGCACCACAGAAAAGCCATTATATGAGGCAAGTTTTAGGAAAGAAAAATTTTTGTGAAGGGAGTGTACATAAAGGTACATGACCGAACAAAAATTTGCACTTGACGACAAAATTGCCCATAGAATGGCTTTTAAGGGGGGTGAGTTAGGTTTGACTACATACAATAAAGATATTTTTGCTGTGCCCGGTGAGATACCACCGTTATCGGTTCAAATTAAATAAATGCTAACGATAATAACGTAGCACCTGTTGCTGTCGCTGCTTAAGCTTAGGCAACAAACGCAAATCCTCTTAACTATGGTTAGTTGAGAGTGGGGTCTGGGCCGCCTAGCAACAGAAGGCCCGCTTTTTTGTGATAACGGGGATATAAAAATGACGGAATATTTATCGGAAATCAATTATGATAAATTAATCGAAAAATCACTGAAAAACGTGGTTGTTGAAGCGCTCAAAATCGCGGAAGAACAGGGCCTGCCCGGCGAAAATCATTTTTATATCACGTTTAAAACCAATCACCCGCAAACCCGCATTTCAGATCATCTGCGCAGCCAATACCCTGAAGAGATGACAATCGTCATCCAACATCAGTATTCCAATCTGTATGTTGAACCGGATCATTTTTCCGTCGATCTGAGCTTTGGCGGTGTTTTACAGACTCTGAAAATCCCGTTTGCCGCCATCACCTACTTCGCCGACCCTCATGCCAAATTCGGCCTGAGCTTCAACATTGAAGACACCGGCAACACCGGAGCGGCTCAGTCTTTATCAGAAATCGACGATACCCCGGCCGATGAACCGAAAAAAACCGCAGGCGGATCAGCAACCGTTGTCTCAATTGACGCTTTCCGCAGCAAAAAATAATGTTGAAAAAATCAGTCGTCATTGCCAACCGCCACCAAACCAGTATTTCCCTGGAAGAAGAGTTTTATGTTGAATTACAGCAAATTGCCAAAGAACAACAGCTGAGTATCAACGAACTCATTACCCGGATTGATTCCGAACGCCAAAAAAACAATCTCTCCAGCGCCATCCGCATCTATATTTTAAACTACCTGAAACAAAACAGAGCATAGCTCTGTACAAACCAACCTCCCTGCCCTTAATTCTGTTAAGAGAAGACCAAGAGAGGGCAGAAAAAATCTATGTCATCGCGAGCCGGATATAATCCGGCGTGGCGATCCACAGAAAGATTCGCAACTGTCATGTTCGGACTTAACAGGAAAATCCTGGTTGAACAAAAAACTTCACAGCCGCAGGCTGTGCCCAAATTCACCTCTCTTAGGAAAAAGGCCGCCCGCAAGGCGGGTGAGTATAATTCAAAAAATCATCATTATTCTCCTTTTCCTGTTGTATAGGAAGGGATGGGGTGGGTGAGTAGATTTTTATATTATCTACTCATCCTGTCCTTCCCTATCAAGGGAAGGGACGCTGAGGCTTGTTCTTTACCTTGAAAATTTCAAATTCGTAATTCTCACCTAATTGTCTATTGATTTTTAACGTTTGTTATGATAAGATATTTTCAGTTGGTCGGTATAGGTCAACCAGGGTGTGAGAACCCTTTAGTAAGTAGTCGTTTGAGCATAACGACTGAAAAACAATATGCTGGCTTCTGTCTTATGTGGGCAGGATGCCGGTCTAATAAATTTTATAGCTTCGGTTATGGAATGAATACACCGGAGCTGTTACTTACTACAGCTTCTCAACATCCTGCTCGCACCTCGTTTCAACGGTGCGAGCATTCTTTTAATATCAAAAGAAGGATGTGTGTGTGATGAATAATCTTAAATTTTTACTTTTAGGGACTTCTCTGTCCTTAATTCCAACTTCACCTTTCGCCCAATGTGTCGTGACGGAGGATTGTGCCGCGCTTGGTTATACGGAGAGTTCGTGTCCCGGTAAAGGGCTGAAATGCCCTTTTGGCAACGGGTGGTTCTGTGCCGAAGATGAATCTACGGTTTGTGATAAAAACGGTTTTAAATACTCTTGCACCGGAACAGGTTATTCTGGTGGTTCAGGGCAGCCTTGCGGCGGAAAGTATAAAACATGCAACTGTTCGACAAATTATATCTGGAACGGGAGCAGTTGCGTTC
>CALXTH010000104.1 GCA_944391365.1 uncultured Alphaproteobacteria bacterium
CCCACTGATTAAGAGTCAGTTGCTCTACCAACTGAGCTACGCACCCACAATCATAAAAAAACAGCCCTAAGGCAACAACGAGCACAATATACACCGCAAAAAAATATTATGAAATAAAAATTTTAGCCTTTTTACAAAAAAATTAATATTCCACTTTATCAGGCCTGTTTTTCCAAAGTTGCATAACTTCAACAGCCTCTGGAAGATCAATCTTATGCAGAACAACAGGGTCGTCATCATAAAACACTCTGTCGCGAAAACCGATAGCCTCGGCATCATACCGGTCTGCCGCATAATAAATCTCGGCAATATTTGCCCACTTTGCCGCATTCAGACACATCGGACACGGTTCACAGGATGTATAAAGGATACATCCGCTCAAATCAAAAGTTCCCAGTTTCCGGCAGGCATCACGAATAGCCATCACCTCTCCATGCGCTGTCGGATCATTATTTGGAACAACCTGATTATGACCATATCCGACGATTTCCCCCTGCGCTGAAACAATAATTGCCCCAAAAGGGGAACTCCCGGCATCAACCGATTCGCGGCTTAAGTCGATAGCTTTCTGTAAATTTTCACGATGATTAAGCATGATACTTTATCCTTTCTGATTTTATTTTTAGATATATCAGAAACGGTTAAACAAATATTAACTGCAATCTGAAATAATCCAATAAAATTACCTAACAACAACTGAAAGGATCGGATATGAAAAAAAGAAACCTGCTGCTGGGCATCGTGGTTATTGCCGCCGGTGTCTATTATTTTACGCCGTCAGTAAACAGTATTGTTAAGAAGATTGTCAATAAATACGGCAGCGAAGTTGTCGGAACCGAGGTCAATCTTGAAGGTTTTGATTTCTCACTAACGAAAGGCGAAGCAAGTGTTAAAGAGCTGACCATAGCCAACCCGGCAAATTATAAAAAGCCGTATTTGTTTGAGCTGAAAAATGTCAGCGTAAAAGTTGATTTGAAGAGCCTGACGACAGATACCATTGTTATTGATAACATTGAAGTAAACAATCCGGCCATTACTTATGAAATGATTTCCCTGACACAGAATAATATTAAGGAAATCCAAAATAACATAGAGACATACAGTGCACGCTCCAAAGCCAAAGAGACCGAGGAAGAACTTTCCGCCGCTGAGGAAAAAAGTGACGGGAGCGGTAAAAAAGTTGTTATCAAAAAGTTGAGCGTAAACGATGCGTCTTTAACAGCGGCAGCCGGCGGCGAAGAGGTTTCGATAACTCTGCCGACAATCACCATGAACAACATCGGTGAAGATTCCCAAAACAAGGGAACAGACATTCCGCAGATTATTGCCAAAATCATGAACAGGATTTTGACTGTCGCTTCAGAAAGCGTTGTATCTAATAAACTCAACAACCTGAAAAGCGTTGCAGAAGAGAACCTGAATAATATGGTTGGCGATGTCAAAGACCGTGTTAAAAATCTGGGAATTTTCAAAAAATAAAATTTCCGTATAATAACGATAAGCCCCGGAATAAAACATTTCGGGGCTTTTTTTGTAATCAAAAAGGCCCGGTAACCACCGAGCCTCTGCCTCTCAGTAGGCACAATCTGAGCATCGCGCTTTTTTTTGCCCCAATCAACCCACAGCGAGCCGACGGGATCGACCTGCCTCAGGTCGCGGCACAATCCGCACGTAGTGCGTTTCAAGCCCCAATCCCTCAACAGCAAAACGATCGGATCAAACGGCGCCCGTTTGCGCCAGCTTGTCAGGAGCGATAGGTCCGGACGGCGTCATCCTGCCCGAAAAGATAGAGCAGGGTGCGCAACGCCTCCCCGCGGGGAGAAGAAAGCTTGGGATCCGCCTCCATAATCATCTTGGCGTCTTTGTTGGCCGTATAGAGGAGATCTTTATGAACAGACATATCCGCCAACTTAAATTCATTAAAACCGGATTGCCGCGTGCCCAAAATTTCCCCGCCGCCGCGCAACTCCAAATCTTTTTCCGCAATTTCAAAACCATCTTCGGTCTTGCGCATAATATTAAGACGTGAGCGGGAGGTTTCCGAAAGCGGATACCCATACATCAGAATACAGGCCGAAGCCTGAAAACCACGTTTAATCCGCCCGCGCAGCTGGTGCAGTTGAGCCAGCCCGAACCGCTCGGCATGCTCAATAATCATCAGCGTCGCCTCCGGAACATTGACCCCGACTTCAATCACCGTTGTCGCCACCAAAAGCTTAATCCGCCCGGCCTTGAAATCTTCCATCACCGCATCTTTTTCAGCCTCTTTCATCTTGCCGTGAACCATGCCGACCTGCGACCCGAAAACCCGTTGCAATGCCGCAAAACGCTCTTCTGCTGCGGCCAGATCGATTTTTTCGGATTCCTCGACCAGCGGACAAACCCAATATGCCCGACACCCCTCAGCCAGCTTGCGTTTTAATCCGGCGACCACATCAGGCAGCTTTGACAACGGCACCACCCGGGTATCAACCGGTTTTCGCCCGGCCGGAACCTCATCGATTTTTGAATATTCCATATCACCGTAAGCCGTCAGGACCAGCGTCCGGGGAATAGGGGTCGCCGTCATTACCAGAATATCGGCATCATTGCCTTTGGCCGAAAGCGCCAAACGCTGTTGCACACCGAACCGGTGCTGCTCGTCAACCACGATATAAGCCAGATCTTTAAAAGTGACATCCTCAACAAACAAAGCATGCGTTCCGATGAGAATATTGATTCGACCAAGTGCCAAATCTTCCAAAATCTGCTTGCGGGCTTTGCCCTTAATGCGCCCGGTCAGCAACTCGGCCCGCAAACCGATTTGCGCGCACAAAGGTTGCATGGTTTCCAAATGCTGCTTGGCCAGAATTTCCGTCGGCGCCATAATTGCCGCCTGCGCCCCGCATTCTATGGCATTAAGCATTGAGAGCAGGGCAACAATGGTTTTGCCCGACCCGACATCTCCCTGCAACAGGCGCAACATTCGGAACGGCACGGCCTGATCGGCTTCAATCTCGGACAACACACGTTTTTGCGCTCCTGTCAGATCAAAAGACAAAAGAGCCAAAACTTTGCGTCGCAGCTCTCCCGAGCCTTTCAGCACCCGTCCGGGAAGCTTTTTCACCTTTTGCCGTACGATGGCCAAAGCCAGCTGATTAGCCAGCAGTTCGTCATAGGCCAGCCGCGTCCGGGCCAAAGATGAAGGCTCAACATCTTTCATCGTTTTGGGAAAATGAGCCTGCAACAAAGCCTGTCTAAACGGCACGAACTGATGTTGTTTGATGAAGTTTGCTTCCTGCCACTCCGCCATATCGGGCACGCGTTGCAAAGCCTGCCGCACCAGCCGGGTCAGCATTTTGTTGGTGACACCGGCCGTTAGGGGATAAACCGGCTCAATACCGATGATCCGCTCGGCCTCGGCGGGAGAAACAATATAATCCGGATGAGTCATTTGCTTCATTCCATTAAAACTCTCCACCTTACCGCTGACAACGCGTTCTTCACCGACGGGAAGATTACGGGCAATCGATTCGGCATAAACTTTGAAAAAATTCAAAATCATCTGCCCGCTGCTGTCCTCAACCACAACTTTATACGGCTGTTTCCGGGTCTTGGGCGCCACATGCTCCACAACCTTAATTCTGATGGTTGCCACCCGCCCGTCAACAGCATCGGCAATTTTGGGCTGATATGTCCGGTCAAT
>CALXTH010000105.1 GCA_944391365.1 uncultured Alphaproteobacteria bacterium
GCTTGTTAAAACAGCAAACCTACCGCCGCAAACTGGCAAATGCAACCAAAAAAGCCGTCGATGACTATTTTGAAAATATGCAACACGCTTCTTTGTTCTAAAAGAACAACCCTTTATTTAATAGGAAATATTTTGTCTTGTATAAAATATTATTTTTTTGTAAAGGAAGGAGAGAAATTTCTCTCCTTCCTTTACAGATTTTACCAAGAAGTTAAAGCAGGAACTAATATAGAACGCGCATAGTGAGCTCTCGCGGCTCCAATTTCGGCACCTGAACTGCCATCAGCCATAGACATAAAATAAATATTAAAATCATTTGGCCTGTTGACAAAGGTAGACGACCAATAATAATCATTTTCAGATATTTTTTGTCCTCCATGAGCTGTAAGTAAAGTATTAAGGGATGATTTATGAGCATAAATAGCAAGTAATTGCTGTTTTGAAGGAAGAATAGCTTCAAGATCATCGCAAAAATAAAAATCACGACTTAAATTTGCTAATACTCCCTGAGAAGAAAAACCCAAATCCTTCATACCGATATAAAAATTCATATCACCAGATTTAACTGCGACAACTTTGCCATTACAATAATATAGATCACCATCAGCACCATTTATAATCTCTGTTACCAGACAACTTCCGTCTTTCCACGCATAGCCGCTTGCACACGCGCATTGAGTATATTTGCCACCACAGGCAGAGCCTGCGCCACCGGCGTAGCCGGTACCCGTGCATGTTAAAGTAAAGCCAAGTTCTTGACAAAGCTTGTCTCTGACTTCCTCCTCATTTGCACCCAAACAAGCCCACTTGTTGCCGAACGGGCATTTGACACCTTTCCCACCGTTACAAGTTGTTTCAGTGTAACCCAAAGTCACACAATCCTGCGTCGCGACACACTGGGCAAAAGTTAAAGTTGGTAAAAAGGACAGAGAAGTCCCTAAAAGTAAAAATTTAATTTTCATGACACACCTCTTTAATGATACAGTTTCATACAAAGACAAGTATACCATAATTAAATTTTATTGTAAATTATAAATTCAAAATAAAACCTAAAATTTTGACAAATAAAAAATCCCGTGTTCTTAAAACACAGGACATTCAACAGCAAAGCGATCGGGTGAAGCTGCGCCAGCTTCCCACAGCCGGCTTTCCTGACTGCATAACCAGAATACCACAACGGAAGAGCTTTAGCAAGCACTTTTTGATATAATCACGAATTTTGGATTTTCAAGCTAACCAAAAGGCTCAGGATTTCTCCTGAGCCTTTATCCCCTCCCTGTTGCATAGGGAGGGTCGGGGAGGGTGAGAGATTTACAAACATATCAAACGAATCACACCCCACCTGTCCGCCCCTAGATCTTCAGGGGCGGAACCCCTGAACACTCCGCCAACACAATCTGAGCATCACGCCTCATTAGCCGCCGGACAACCAACGGCTAACCGATGGGATCGACCTGCCTCAGGTCGTGGCCCCACCGCCTCGGTGGCGGGTCAAGCTGCGCCAGCTTGTGCCTCAGGTCGCGCCAGATTCTATTAATAAGAGCGGGCATAAATAACATCGGTTGTTGCCGGCTTCCCGGTCAGAAGACAAACGCCCTCCGTTCCGCTCTGATCAAACGGAATGCAGCGAATGGTAATCTTCATTGCTTTAAGCAGCTCTTCGCTGGCCGGATCACCGCTCCATTTGCCGCGGACAAAAGCCACTTTCCCCGGTTTACCGTCTTCAATCCAAACATTAGATGCCTCAAAATATTTGGCAAATTCCTCCGGTGTCTTGATGTCGGTGCGAATATTGTGCATCAACCGGTCTTTGGCTTTGGCAAACATGGCGGCCTGAATATCTTCCAACCGGCGGGCAATACCGGAAACAAAAGCCTCAGCCTCAATAATCTGCTTGCCCTCAGGTGTGCCGAGTTTCAGACGTTCCTTAACCATAACTTTGCCGCCCTCGGCGTCACGCATACCGATTTCACAGACAACCGGAGCGCCTTTGCGTGTCCAGTCCCAGAACATATCAACCGGCGCTTTATTGCGCTTGTCAAGCTTGATACGGATTTTCTCGCCAAACGGCAACTGGGTTTTCAGCGCGGTAATCAGCTTGTTGATATAAGCCATAACCGCATCGGTGTCTTCGGCCTTTTTGATAACCGGTACAATCACCACCTGATAAGGCGCAATTTTCGGCGGAACAACCATGCCCTCATCATCGGCATGTGTCATAATAACCCCGCCGATAAGCCGGGTAGATACACCCCATGAAGTCGTATAAGCAAACTCTGATTCATTATTTTTATTGACAAAAGAAATGTTTGCCGCTTTGGCAAAATTCTGCCCCAGAAAATGAGATGTTCCGGCTTGCAAAGCTTTACCGTCCTGCATCATGGCTTCGACACAATAAGTCTCAACGGCGCCGGGAAATTTTTCATGCTCGGGCTTACGGCCGACCAACACCGGCATAGCCAGCGTGTTCTCGCACAAATCGCGATAAGCCTCCAGCATGCGCTTGGTTTCCTCCTCAGCCTCGGCGGCAGAAGCGTGAGCCGTGTGTCCTTCCTGCCACAAAAATTCCCGCGTACGGAGGAAAAGGCGAGGGCGCATTTCCCAGCGAACAACATTGGCCCACTGATTGACCAGAACCGGCAAATCCCGATAAGACTTCACCCATTTTGAAAAAGAGTCTGCAATAATAGCCTCGGAAGTCGGACGCACGATTAAAGGTTCTTCAAGTTTGCCCTCGGGGGTCAGCTTGCCGTCTTTCATTGCCAGCCGCGAATGCGTGACAACGGCCATTTCCTTGGCAAAACCGTCAACATGCTCGGCTTCCTTTTGAAAAAAGCTCAACGGAATAAACATCGGGAAATAACAGTTTTCGTGATCTGTCTCCTTGATTTTTTCATCAAACACATCCCGGATGCGTTCCCAAATGCCGTACCCCCACGGCTTAATAACCATACATCCCGGAGAAGACGAATTTTCAGCCATGGAGGCCTCACTGATAACATTCTGATACCATTCAGGATAATTTCCTGCTCTTGAATTTTTTAATCCCATAAGTTTATTCCTTATAAATTTTTAATATCGCAATTAAAATCCCGCCGCCCCATTGCCGCAGGATATTTTCTCCGGCAGAAACCCCGCCGCAAAAAAAACAACGCCAATCTAACAGATTAAATTTAATTTGTGAAGTAAAATATGAAGAGATAAAATCGTTTATGATGACAGTGATGCTTTTTTATGGACGGATCGCCACGCAGGCTGTCGCCTGCTCGCGATGACATCCTTTTTCTCTTCACCTTTCCGCCAACTCTATCTGAGCATCGCGCCTCAGTAGCCGCTGAACAAGCCACCGCTAACCGACCGGATCAAACGGCGCCCGTTTGCGCGCCTTCATTAGCCGCCGGACAAACAACAGCAAACTGATGGGGTGAAGCTGCCTCAGCTTCCGCCGCCAGCTTGTGCCTCAGCTTCCGGTGTCCGTTTGTTGTTACATGTTTGGATTTCTGCGGCCGGCAAACGGCATATAGGTCCCGACACCGCCAAAATAACGTTCAAAGAAACCGGGCTCATGACCGAGCGTCTGAGTCTTATCATCGCTTATCTCGACGATTTTCCCGTCTTTCTGGGTCAGCCGCTGGATGTTTTCAACATTATTTTCGTCATTAAAACGAATAACCAGAATATCCCGGCTGATTTCATCCGGCTCAAAAAAGGCAATACGTTCAACTTCGGAAGACATATAAAGCCATGTATTGCGGTCCAGCGAGATAATGCTGGAAGGCGCGCCAAGATTCGCCATCACTTCGTCCTTATTCTGTCCCTTGGCCAGTTTGCCGATTCTTTCTTCACTCGGCATATTGCCGTTGTGGGTAATAAACCAGTCATTATTGGCGCAAGAGGTTGAGAACAAGGCGATAAAAGCAACCAGACAGACTTTATTTATTGACATCTTCTTTCAGACCTTTTAATTAATACAACAAAATAACATATAGCATAAGGAAATAATTAATGCAAAATTTTTTTTCTTATCAGATAATTGTTGATAACTTGCCGCAAAATGAACAGCATTATAAACTGCGCTGCGATGCCGGAGACCTTGAAAAAATCAAAGAAATTCTGAAAGTTCCGGGAGTTAAAAGCTTTTCTTCGGATATTTATTTAAAGTATACCAGACGGGAACATCTGCTGAAACTTTGGGGAACGGCCACAGCCGAGCTGACGCTGGAAAGCGTTGTCAGCCTGGAACTTTTTGATAAAAAATATGAAACGGCGTTTGAATTGACTTATGATACCGAGGCTACTCTGAAAAGCCAGCGGGAAGCCGAAGAGGAAATTTCAATCAACGATAATCTTCCAGATGTTGTTATCAACGGAAAGATAGACCTTGCCGATATTGCCATTGAGCAGATTGCACTGATGATGGAAGACTATCCGCGCCGGGAAGGGGAGGTTTTCAGCTTCAAATCCGAATTTACTCCGGAAGATGAGCGCAGGAATCCCTTTGCCGAACTGGCAAAACTCAAATAAAATGCAATTTTTGAAAAATATTTCTTGCAATATCTGAATTTTTTATATAAAAAGGCACATAGCGAACGTTTAGATGCAATTTTATTAGTTGATTTTGTAAATCAAGTCAGTTAATAATGTCGTTTGAATAGGTAAATTGTTTTAACAAGAGTATTAAGAAATGGCTACACCTAAAAAGAAAGTATCAAAATCTCGTCGCGATATGCGCCGTTCACACCATGCTTTGGAGTCTAATTCTTATATGGAATGCCCGAATTGCGGGGAATTGAAACGTCCTCACAATGTATGCCCGAAGTGCGGTCAGTACGACAATCGCGAAGTGGTTGCCCAAAAGACAACGAACGAGTAATTTTTATAAAACTTATTAAAAATTTGATGGAGAACAGGTTTTGTCAGATAATCTGGTAATATCCATAGACGCGATGGGGGGAGATAATTCCCCTCGAGTCGTTATTGACGGTCTCGCACTGGCAGCACAAAAAAATCCTGATGCAAGGTTTTTACTGTTCGGGGACGAAAATAAAGTAAAAGAAATTCTGAATACTTATCCCGAACTCTCTGCTGTCTGTGAAGTCAGACATTCTCCGGAAATCGTCAGCAATGAAGACAAACCCTCCGCTGTTATCCGCAACCGCAACACCAGCATGTATATGGCGATCAATGCGGTAAAGCAGGGTGAGGCGCAGGCCGTTGTTTCGGCTGGCAATACCGGTGCACTGATGGCTATTTCCAAGCTGACCCTGAAAACCATTCAGAAAATTCACCGCCCGGCGATTGTGAGCATTATGCCGCATCGTACCGGGCGTTATGTTATGCTTGATCTGGGCGCAAATACGGAATGTGATGCCTTGAATTTGGCTGAATTTGCGCTGATGGGAAACATTCTGGCCAAACATGCACTGGGAATATCCCGTCCGAAAGTTGCCCTCCTGAATATCGGTGCCGAAGAGATGAAAGGCAAAGAGGAAATCCACCAGGCCGTCAAAATCATCAAACGCTCACACCTTGATATTGATTTTATCGGTTATATTGAACCGCATGAAATCCCGGAAGGTAAAGCCGACGTTATTGTTTCGGACGGTTTTACCGGAAATATAGCCCTGAAATCAATTGAAGGAACGGCCAGACTGGTTATCCGTCTGGTTAAAGATGCCGTAAAAAAATCATTTTTGGCCAAACTCGGGCTGCCCTTTATGCTGGGTGTCGCCTTAAACATCAAAAAAACGATGGATCCCAGATTATATAACGGGGCAATGTTTGTCGGACTGAACGGCCTGTCGGTCAAAAGCCACGGCGGAACAGACGCTCTGGGATATTCCGTCGCCGTCGGCAATGCAATAAATCTGGTGCGCCAGAACTTTGTGGCAACCATCAGAGAAGAGCTTGAAACGGTCGACTTGGATGAATTATCACAGGAAATATTATACGATGCTTATTAGATCAGAACTTATCGGCTGGGGTCATTACCTTCCCAAAAAGGTAATGACAAATGACGACCTGGCTAAAATTGTTGAAACCAATGATGAATGGATCAGCACCAGAACCGGCATAAAAACCCGTCATATCGTTGAAGACGAAACAACGGCAGATTTGGCATATCATGCCGCGCAAATGGCGCTGGACAGAGCCGGAATAAAAGCTGAAGACCTTGATCTGATTATTGTCTCTTCCGTAACTCCGGATAATACCACGCCCTCCGTAGCCACTAAAATAGCCGGCCGGCTGGGCACAAAAAGCGGGATGCCGGCATTTGATATTCTGGCTGCTTGCTCCGGGTTTGTCTATGGTCTGGTTCAGGCTGACAATATGATTCGCCTTGGACAGGTTAAAACCGCTTTGGTTATCGGGGCCGAAAGCCTGTCGAAAATTGTTGACTGGACAGACCGCAACACCTGTGTTTTGTTTGGCGACGGAGCCGGGGCTGCCATCCTGCGGGCTGTAGAAGGTGAGGGCAGCAAAAAGGATACAGGAATTTTGGCAACAAAAATTTATGCCGACGGTTCACATTATGATCATCTGAAAACACTGGGCGGTGTTTCAACAACACAGATGGCCGGTTTTGTGACCATGGACGGCAAAGAAGTTTTCAAATTTGCGATTCCGGCATTGTCTCAGGCCGCAGAAGTCGTAACCAGGGCCGCCGGATATGAAATGTCGGATGTAGACTGGCTGATTCCGCATCAGGCAAATATCCGTATAATTTCCAATGTTGGAGAAAAACTCGGCCTGCCGGAAGAAAAAGTTATCGTTTCCGTTGACCACCACGGCAATACCTCGGCTGCCTCCATTCCGCTGGCCTTGTCCGAAAATATGGAAAGCGGCAAAATCAAAAAAGGTGATTTGGTCGTTCTGACGGCAATGGGCGCCGGATTTACCTGGGGTGGAGCCATTATCCGTTTATAAGGCCAATTTTTCTGTGCAATAACCATCATAAAGCGCTTGTCTTTATGGTGGTTATGTTATAAATATCCATACAGTTACAGGAAAAACATAAAGGAAAGAATGAACAATGAAGACAATTACACGCGCTGATGTCGCTGAAACCATTTACGAAGAAATCGGATTGTCCCGCAAGGATTCAAGTGATATTCTGGATATGATTCTGGATGAAATTGTGCAGGAACTGGCCAGAGGCAGCGATGTAAAACTTTCTTCATTCGGAACATTTTCTCTGCGGGCCAAAAAGGCGCGCATCGGGCGCAACCCGAAAACCGGTGTCTCGGCAGAAATCACCCCGCGGACAGTTATCTCATTCAAACCGTCCCAGACAATGCGGAAAATAATCAACGCTTAATTTTTTTGACGGAGAGGGTGCGATGGTGGTCAACAAGTCAAAATCAGCCTTCAGAACAATTGCTGAAGTCGCGGAAGAGCTTGATGTTGCCCCGCATGTCCTTCGCTTTTGGGAGAGCAAATTTCCTCAAATCAAGCCGATGAAACACAGTGGCGGCCGCCGTTAC
>CALXTH010000106.1 GCA_944391365.1 uncultured Alphaproteobacteria bacterium
TGCACACACAGCCGGCGTGATAAGAGGAATCATAAAGGCACGGAGTCCCGGGAGTAGCGGTCTCCCCGCAGTCCTCATTGGTGTAGCCCTCTTTTTTGCATTTTTCTTCATTATCAACTTCCCAGTTGTCCTCGCTTCCGTCCCCGCCAGAGCTTCCGTCCGGGGTTCCGCCGGAACTCCCGTCCGGCGTGTTGGCGCCGGTGTAAAATTCATTCTCCCGACAATGCCCTGCGTCGGTAATAAAACAGACACTTGCAAGCTGCACGGACGAGCCCCCTCTCTTGATAGAGAGGGCTGGGGTGAGTAGATGATTTTTTGAATCATACTCATCCTGTCCTTCCCTACTAAGGGAAGGAACGCTGCTGCCTGCACCATAATAAAATAAATCATCAGAAACGTCATCGCGAGGCGAATTTATTCGCCGTGGCGATCCATTTATACTATTATGGATTGCCGCGTCGGACGAAGTCCTCCTCGCAATGACCGCAGATTCTTTATTTATATAATTTCCATAGGATACACTTGAAATCAGGGACAGACTCGTCCCCAAGAGTAAAAATAATTTTGTATTCATGTTAAACATCCTTCTTTTAAGAGTTAAAGAAAACCCGCATTCTTAAAAGAAGGCGGGCAGGATGTTAACAACCGTAGCACAACTTACGGCCTGACTTATTAACACTCTCTTGCGAGAGTTGGGAATATTCGCCAGCATCCCGCCCTCACGGACAGACACTGACATATTTCTTTTAAGTCATTATGCCAAAGTGACTATTGTGCAAAGGGTTGTTAAGCCCTGGCTGGTGAGCCTCCCACCAGTTGGAATTATTTTAGCATAATGAATGTTAAAAATCAATATACGAAATTTAAATAATCACGAATTTTGGATTTTCAAGGATAAGAGGGAAAAAGAATGTTTTATTTTATTGTGTTCAGATAAAAATCTCCCCCGGGGAGCCGGGGGAGTGATTTCAGGATAATTTCTAAACTTTGCCGTGGCAATGTTTATATTTCAGACCGGAGCCGCAAGGGCAAGGATCATTGCGGGAGATTTTGCCCCAAGTGGACGGATTATTCGGGTCAAAGTCCGTTGTTTTATAGACAAACGGAGAATGACGTTCCGTCGGCTGCGGGGTTTGTCCTCCGGGCGCCTGACGGCTTTGTTCCGCCAGTGTCTGAGGCGTTTCATGAATCTCCCGGATGTTTTTATGACGGACTTCCTGAGACTGAAGCGTATCCATGGCGCCAATCTGGATTTGTGCCCGACAGATTAAGAAGGTCAGTTTTTCACGCAGCTGGTCAAGCATGGCCGAAAACATGTTAAACGCTTCTTTTTTATATTCATTCAGCGGGTCTTTCTGGCCATAGGCTCGGAGGACTATTGTGTGGCGCATTTGATCCAGCGCGGCGATATGGTCTTTCCACAACTGGTCAAGGACCTGAAGCAAAATGCTTTTTTCTACCATTTTCACCAGTTCAGGCGGAACATCGCGGTTTTTGTCCCGGATGTTTTCGGCAACTGCGGCAACAACTTTTTCAGCCATTTTATCGGCATCAATTTCCGCCTCACGGCTCCAGTCTTCGACAGGCAGGTCAAGTCCGGTAATCCGCAACAGCTCGGCTTTGAGCTCTTTCAGAGGCCAATCAGCAGGGGCGCTGCCATGGGGGAGATAAGATGCGACGACATCTTCAATATATTCATCACGCATTTCGGCAACAGTCTCGGAGACGTCATCGGCCGACATCAATTCTTTGCGCTGTTCATAAATGACTTTACGCTGGTCGTTCATGACATTGTCATATTTCAGCAGGTTTTTACGAATATCAAAGTTGCGCTCTTCCACTTTTTGCTGGGCTTTTTCTATGGCTTTGCTGATCCACGGGTGAACCAGCGCCTCTCCTTCCGGCAGGCCTAAGCGTTTGAGCATATTGCTCATACGTTCAGAGCCGAAAATGCGCATCAGGTCATCTTCCAGAGAGAGGAAAAATTTTGATGTTCCGGGGTCTCCCTGACGGCCGGAACGTCCGCGCAGCTGGTTGTCTATACGGCGGCTTTCATGACGTTCGGTTCCAAGGACGTAAAGTCCGCCGGCGGCCAGGGCTTTTTGTTTGCCCTCCTCAATTTCGGCTTTGAGTTTTTCTTTGAGCTTGGCAATTTCAGCTTCGGTTTCATCGCCTTTCAGCATGGATTTCAGGCGCATGTCGAGGTTACCGCCCAGCTGAATATCCGTTCCGCGGCCGGCCATGTTGGTCGCAATGGTGATGGCTCCGGGAACACCTGCCTGCGCAACAATAGCTGCCTCACGCTCATGGTGACGGGCATTCAGCACCTCAAATTTTACATTGCTACGCTGTTTAAGTAAATCGGCCACCAATTCCGATTTTTCAATAGACGTGGTTCCGACGAGAATCGGCTGGCCGCGTTTGTGACAATCAAGAATCGTATCGATAATGGCATTATATTTTTCTGTGGCCGTGCGATAAATTTCGTCATGTTCATCTTTGCGCTGAACCGGGCGGTTGGTCGGGATTTCAACGCAGGAAAGATTATAAATATCATTAAACTCGGCTTCTTCGGTCATGGCCGTCCCGGTCATGCCGGCCAGTTTGGGATAAAGACGGAAGTAATTCTGGAAGGTGATGGAGGCCAGAGTCTGGTTTTCAGACTGAATCTGAACATGTTCCTTGGCTTCAAGCGCCTGGTGCAAACCGTCGGAATAGCGACGCCCTTCCATCATACGACCGGTGAACTCGTCAATAATCATGACCTTGCCGTCTTTAACAATATAGTCCACATCTTTGGTGAACATTTTATGCGCCCGCAAAGCCTGATTGACATGATGAACCAGTGTGACGTTGGCCAAATCATACAGTGAGCCCTCTTTAATCAGTCCGACTTCTTTTAGCAGAGATTCAACATGGGTCATGCCGGCTTCAGTCAGAACAACGGTTCGGGCTTTTTCGTCTTTTTCATAATCGGCGGGAATCAATTTTGGAATGACCGCATTAACAGAAATATATTTTTCGGAGGAATCTTCCGCCGCACCGGAAATAATCAGCGGAGTGCGCGCCTCATCAATCAAAATAGAATCGACTTCATCGACGATTGCGTAGTTAAACGGGCGCTGCACCATATCGGACAAGGAAAACTTCATATTATCACGCAGATAATCAAAGCCGAGCTCGTTGTTGGTCGCATAGGTGATGTCGCTGTTGTAGGCAGCACGGCGTTCTTCATCGCTTTTGCCATGTACAATATAATCAACAGTCAACCCCAGAAAACGGAAAACCTGTCCCATCCATTCCGCATCTCGTTTGGCCAGATAATCATTGACGGTCACGATATGGACCCCTTTGCCCTCAAGCGCATTAAGATAAGCCGGCAGCGTTTCAACCAGCGTTTTTCCCTCACCGGTTTTCATCTCGGCAATCATTCCTTTATGCAGGACGATGCCGCCGATGAGCTGCACGTCATAATGACGCTGGCCGAGTGTGCGTTTGGCGGCCTCGCGGACGACGGCATAAGCCTCAGGCAGGAGATCATCCAAGGTTTCTCCGTCTTTAAGCCGGGCGCGGAATTCATCGGTTTTGCCTTTCAGCGCGGCATCCGTCAATTTGGAAATTTCATCTTCAAGGGAATTTATTTTCTGGACAAGTTTATATTGTCTTTTTATGAATCTGTCGTTTGCACTGCCGAAGACGGCCCTGGCTATTTTTCCTAACATTCTTATTTTTACCTTAGATATTAATTGCAATTATTCTACATTTAATGTTTCTCGCCCTTAAAGTCAATACTTGCTGCCAAAGTTATGAACTTATCCAAAAAAAGCGCTTGGAAAATTGTCTTTTCTTCGTTATAAAATAGAAAGAATTAACTTTTACAGGAGATTTCAGATGCAAAATAAACTTATTGCTGCGGTTGCATTGTCTTTGCTGGTTTTGAATCCGGCAAATGTTTTCGCCGAAGGCAAAAACGGTGTGGCGGCCGTTGTCAACGGTGAAAAAATTACCGTTAAGGAAATGAGACAGGGGTATAATGACAATACACCAATTAAAGAACGGGTTTCTTTTGATGATTTTTACACAAAGGCTCTGGATGTTTATGTCAACGGTAAGCTTTTGTATCAGGCCGCAGAAGAAGCTGACGTTATGGACTCCAATCAATATGACCGTCTGGTTCAGAATGCAAAAGAGGAAATCGCCCGCAAGCTTTATCTGGAGCAAAAAGTAAAAGAAAAAGTCAATGACAAGGCTGTTGATAAGGTTTATAAAGAATATAAGGATACTTTCAAAGGCGAGAAAGAAGTGAAGGCAAAGCATATTCTGGTTGACTCAGAAAGCAAAGCCAAAGATGTTATTGCCCAGCTGAAAAAAGGTAAAGATTTTGATGACCTGGCCAAGAAATATTCGAAAGAACCTGCCGAGCTCGGCTACTTTACCAAGAGAATGATGGTGCCGGAATTCGGCGAGGCTGCTTTTGCCCTGAAAAAAGGGAAGTTCTCTCAGACGCCGGTCAAAACCCAGTATGGTTATCATGTGATTTTGGTTGAGGACATTCGCGATGCCCAGCCGCGGCCGCTGAAAGAGGTCAAACCGCAGTTGGAAGGTTTGTTGACACAACAGGCTATCGGTGAGGTTTTTGCCGATTTGTACAAGCAGGCCGAAATTACCAAATATGACCTGAAAGGCAAAGAAATCAAGGATCCGGTCGTTATGCCGAAAAGCGGTAAATAACATTGATAAAGCCGAAAAGGCAGCCTCTGTTGATGAGGCTGCCTTTATTTTTGCCTGAATGGTTTTTGGTGCTTTACTGCGGATTAAATTTCCACCCGGATTGTCAGGCGGTTGTTCTGTTTGCGGTTCAGGGGAATCGCTTCACCATAACTGTTCCGATTGGGTAATTTCGGGGCAATGTCAGCCATGCCGACTGCCTGGAAACGAGACCCGGTCAGTCCGTTGCTTATCATATCCCGGACAACAGCCCCGGCCCGGGCTGAAGAAAGCTCCCAGTTTGAAGGATAGACCGAGCTGTCCGGCTGACGGTCGTCGGTATGCCCCTCAACGATTATCCGGTAGCGGCGGTATTTTGGTGTATTCAAAAGGAGTGAGAGTTTTTTCAGAATATTTTTTCCGTCGACGGTGATTTCTGCACTTTCATCTTCAAAAATCGTTATATTGGCAATTTCCAGAACCGCACCGCGCGGATCCGACCCCAGCCCGACATCATCACCGAGCTGAAGTTCCTTTACTTCTTCAAGAAAATTAAGCACGGATCCCTTAGTCTGATCTGAAGGAAGTGCGCTGAATGCTGCCGAAAAGGCGCTGGTAATCTGCTCCATTTTGGCTTTATCCAGACTGGACGAGGCAAACAGCACAATAAACAAAGCCAAAAGCAGCGTCAAAAGATCAGAATACGGGATGAGCCAGGTTTCATCAGCATGTTCTTCATGAGGAGCTTCGGCTTGTTTTTTACGCGCCATGACTATTCTCCTTCGCTTTTATCATCACGCAGAGATTTGCGTTCTGACGGCGGAATGAAGGCCTGCAGTTTTGCTTCCATTGCAATGGAGGATGCTCCGGCCTGCAAAGCCAGCGCCCCTTCCATCACCATCTTTTTGACATCAACTTCTGCCTGAGAAATCTGTTTGAGTTTATTGGCAAACGGGTGCCACAAAACATATCCGGTAAAAATACCAAGCAGGGTTGCGACGAATGCCGCGGCGATTGAATGTCCCAGCTGGTCAATATCAGACAAATTTCCCAACGCGGCAATCAATCCGATAACGGCCCCCAGCACACCCAGTGTCGGCGCGTACATGCCGCATTGGGCAAAAACCTGAGCTCCCGAGCGGTGGCGTTCTTCCATTTGTTTGATGTCGGCTTCAAGGACTTCACTGATGAAATCGGCGTTGAAACCATCCGCCACCAGAATCAGACTGGAGCGGATAAACGGATCTTCAATTTCGTTGGCTCTTTTTTCAATGGCAATGACACCTTCGTGTTTGGCCGATTTGGCTACGGAGACAAACAGCTCAAGGACTTCCTGCCGGGCAATCACTTTTTGGCCGCAGAAAACGATTTTGAACAGTTTGGGGACTTTTTTCAGGTCTTTCATCGGAAAAGCATTGAAAATTGCGGCTGCCGTTCCGGCAAAAATAATCAGAAACGCCGCCGGGTTAATCAACGCATGAGGATCAGCCCCTTTCAGAGCCATACCAACGCCGATGGCCAGAATTCCGCCAAAAACGCCTATTAATGTTGATTTTTCCATTTATAAATGTACCTTATTTGTTTTTATAATTTTATATTTTTATAATGGAAAATTGTTTAATTTTTTATTTATTTTATGCGTTTTCTTTTTTGCGGCTATGCCGGTGGATTTCCGCGACTTTAAGTTTGACATATTCAATTTGCTCTTTGCTTTGGCGCGCATTATCAATGCTCTTGCCCAAAATTTCGAGAATCGCTTCGGTATTTTTGGGCTCGTTTATGGCAATCGCTGACAAATAAAATACGGCGGCCCGAAAGATTTGCGCATCTTTGGACTGGAGTTGTTCGGCAATAATGACATACGGCGGCGTGAGACTTTCGGTGTCAGGCCTGTGCGCCACATTATAGGCACTTTTCTGGATTTTGCGGGCAATGGCTTCGCTGATGCCGACGTTGTTGTCCAGGATAAAGAATCTTCCGGTTTTGCGAACCAGATTTTTTATTTTATTAATAATCGCAAATTGTGATGAATACGGCATAAATTTTCTCCTCTCCGGGTGGTTGGCGTTATTTTATCCGCACAGGGTTAATATTTGATTTAGAGTTTGACAACCTCTGCCGTAAAAATATTATTCTGATTGGAAAAGTGCAGGCTGCACCCGTAGTAATCCGCAATGAACCGGACAATAGAAAGCCCCAGGCCGCTCCCCTGTTCAGCTTGTCCGGCCGGACGGAAAAAGCGTTCGGACAGACGGGAGAGTGTTTCCGGAGACAGGGAAATTCCGCTGTTGGAGACGGTTAATTTTTCCGGCGTGACGGTGATGTTTATGTCGGCCCTGTCCGGGCTGTATTTAAGCGCGTTGTCCAGCAGATTGCGCAACAGTAATGAGCACAAAAGCATATCTCCTTCCGCCACCGGCCCCTGAGCATTGATGTCTGAGGACAGGCGGACCGATTTTTGTTGCATTTTTTTCTGATATTCATAGAACAGCGGTTCAGCCAGTATCTGCCAGTCAATTTTTTCATGATTCAGCTTATTTTGAAAAACCGAACTTTCAAGCCGGGATAATATCAGCAGTTGTTCAACCAGATGTGCGGCCCGGGCGAGCCCCTGTTCCAGATTGTCCAGAGCCTCGTTCCGGGCGGCTTCTTCAATTCCGTCCATACGTGCAACTTCAAGCTGAATTTTGAGACCGGCCAGCGGCGTGCGTAATTCATGCGAAGCGTTGGCAATAAAACCGCGTTCACGACGAATCATACTGTCAATTTGCGCCAAATGACGGTTGAACGCTTTGACCAGTGGCTCTATTTCCGCAGGCAGGCCGTCTGAGGTTACCGGAGACAAATCAGATGCCGAACGATTTTGCAGGTCTGTCGAAAGGCGACGCAACGGACGGAATTCGCGACTGATTATTCCGAGCATAATGAGCATGGCCAGCAAAAGCCCGCCAATCCACGGAGCGATAAATTCTTCCAAGGTATCCCAAATGACATCGTTCCGGTATTTCAGTTCCTGCCCGACGGCAATAATATATTTTTCATCCGCGGAAAATATCCAGACAATGCGCCATTGTTCGTCTTCTACGGTTTGGGTCATAAAACCGCCGATGTAGCCGCCGTAGTAAAAATTTTTGCCATTTTCGTTGTCGTGAAAAACTTTTTGTCCGTCTCGGGTGAAGACTGCAAACCCCAAGGCTTCATCTTCATCATCGGCATTTTGAATATTTTTGACCAGACGGTTGGTGCGGCTTTGGGAATCATCGTCAAGGTCAGCCCAGTCAACGGAGGAAAGCTGTCTGGCCAGCGCAATCTGATAGGTGTCAAAAAACTCGTCAATTTTTTCTTTGGTCTCAAACCAGGACACCCCTGCCGACAGACCGCCGAACAGGGCAAAAATCACAATAAAAGCCATCATCAGCCTTATGCGCAGGCTTGTGTTTTTCATTTAATCCTCCAGCATGTAGCCCAGTTTGTTGACGGTTTTGATGATATCCTTTCCCAATTTTTTGCGCAGGTGGTGAACATGTACTTCAATGGCATTGCTGGATACGTCATCATCCCAGGAATAGAGCTTTTCTTCCAGCTGTTCTTTGCTCAGCACCCGGTTGCGGTTCAGCAGCAGTTGTTCAAGCAGCGCCGTTTCCCGGGGAGAGAGGGTGACAGGTTTGCCGTTTTGTTCGACCTGCCGGGTGTTTTGATTGTAGGTGATGTTCCGCCAGGTTATTTGGGCGGAACTTTGTCCGCCGCTGCGGCGAATCAGCGCATTCAGCCGGGCGGCAACCTCCCCAAGCGAAAAGGGCTTGGCGAGATAGTCATCCGCGCCATTATTCAGCCCTTTAATCCGGTTGTCAACATCTCCGATCGCGGTCAAAATCAGCACCGGTTCAGAGCGTTTTTTTTGCCGCCAGGCGGTGAGAATCGACATGCCGTCTTTGCCGGGAAGCCCAAGGTCGAGAATGACGGCGTCATAAGCTGTCTGGTAGAGGGCTTCTTCTCCTTCTTCGCCATCGGTGAACCAATCCACCGAGAAACCCGATTTGTTTAACCCTACCTGTAAACCGTTGCCGATGAGGCGGTCATCCTCGACCAAGAGTATTTTCATAATCTGTTCCCGACTATTTTTTTATGCTGATGCTATCGGCGTCAATTTTAGTCTTAAACATATCTTTGTCAACTTCACCGTTAATAATCACGGTATCTTTCGGCGTCACGGTAATGCCTCTCCAGTCTTCATCATCAATCTCGACAATCACCGAGCCGGAAGCGTCTTTGAACATATATTTTTCATCGCCGAGGCTTTGCTCAATGGTTCCTTCCAAAACAACCGGGGTGTCATCGCTCATCTCAAGCGCCTGCGCCACGGTGGACGTCGGCAGCCCCGGCCCCTGGAAACCGGCAAATGCCTGACCGGCGATTGCGAAAGACAGAACCAAAGCTGATACGAAAGTTGCATTTTTCATGTTTTTTCTCCTCATATTTAATTTTTAACTTTAACAGATTTTCATCTCCTTACAAGGTTAGTTGACCATTATCAGCTTAAGGAACGCTTAAGGATAAAAAAATTTTTGAAAAATAATCATATTTTCTTTTATCTCTTTGATTTTTAAAGCAAAAAAATAAGGCGTTCCGAAGAGCGCCTTATCGCATGGAATAACTTTCCAGATTTCCGGCACCGCGTTTCAGATAAACGTAGGTGTTGCCGGGAATCGTTACGATCTGTAATGTCAGGCGGTCAAGTTCACCACTATAAGGATATTTGACCGTGACCGGAAAGTTATATGTGGCGTGATACCCTTTGGGAATCCGTTTCACCAGTTTCTTGCCGCCGCGTAAAGAATAAACTTTGACGCTGCCGCCGGTGTTTTCAACCGTGGTATCGTACCAGCTCAATGTCCGGGTGGTTGACCGGTTGTAAGCATAGACGATACTGGTGCCGTTGTGGGAACGCTGATAGGGGCTTTGTGCTTTATAATACCGAATCTGGCGTTCATAAGCATTTGCCACCTGCATTCCCCGCTCAGCCATTCCGATAGAGCGCCCGAATGAGCGTTCCAGCGTGCTGCAAGATGTCAGCATAAAAATGCTTATTATACTGACAAAGACTGAAAATAATATGTTTGTTGTTTTCATAATTATATGTATTTAGGGTTTTAGTATATCATAAAAAGCCCCTGAATGCAAGAGAAAGAGCGGCTAAAATTCCATTACCGGCCTGACTCTTACATCAAAAAGGCTTTTTTCTACATGTCTGACATCAACATGGCTAATTTGAGAATTGTTTGCAGATACATAAAAATACCATGCCCGAGCATATGATTGTTCTGATGATGAAGGTATATGTTCCATACCAAAACGCGTATCTGCTAAGGCATCTCCTCCGGCTATCGTAATTCCGGCATTGATTTTATTTACTTTGTCAA
>CALXTH010000107.1 GCA_944391365.1 uncultured Alphaproteobacteria bacterium
GCCTAGAAATTACTTTATTCATTGCCCTAAAAGCGAATTATAGATGAGAATTTTATGCTTGTTGAGGCTTATTATTTTATTTTCTGATGATATATTGGAGAGGGTTTATGACAGAGAAAAAGACCAAAGCAGCTCCAGTCAAAAAAGCTGCTGTTTCAAAAACAACAAAGTCTAAGGCTGCGGCAAAACCTGCCGCGGTAAAAAAGGTTGCGGAGAAAGTTTCCGGCGCGGTTGACAAAAGTGCTTTGGGGCATATTTCTCAGGTGACCGGTGCGGTTGTGGATGTTAAGTTTGACAATGTTGAGGCGTTGCCGAATATTCTGAATGCACTGGAGTGTGACAATCATGGCAAAAAACTGGTGCTGGAAGTGGCGCAGCATTTGGGTGAATCTGTTGTGCGCTGTATTGCGATGGATACGACCGACGGTTTGGTCAGAGGGCTGCCGGTGGTTAATACCGGGAAGCCGATTGAAGTTTCCGTCGGGCCGGAGATGCTCGGACGTATTGTCAATGTTATCGGTGAGCCCGTTGATGAACGCGGGCCTTTGAAAGCCAAAATGAAACTGCCGATCCATCGTGAGGCGCCGGCGTTTGTTGATCAGTCTACGGATACGGAGATTTTGACGACCGGTATTAAGGTTATTGATTTGTTGGAGCCTTATGCCAAAGGCGGAAAAATCGGTTTGTTTGGTGGAGCCGGCGTTGGTAAAACCGTTTTGATTATGGAGCTGATTAACAATATTGCCAAAGGGCATGGCGGTTATTCCGTTTTTGCCGGTGTCGGTGAGCGTACCCGCGAAGGTAATGACTTGTACCACGAAATGATTGAATCCGGCGTTATTGACCTGAAGGGCGGAAACTCCAAGACGGTTCTGGTTTATGGTCAGATGAATGAACCGCCGGGAGCCCGTGCCCGTGTTGCGCTGACAGGGCTGACGCAGGCGGAATATTTCCGTGATCAGGAACATCAGGATGTGTTGCTGTTTATTGATAATATTTTCCGTTTTACTCAGGCCGGTTCCGAAGTTTCGGCATTGCTTGGGCGTATCCCGTCTGCGGTGGGTTATCAGCCGACGCTGGGGACAGACATGGGGTCTATGCAGGAGCGTATTACCTCAACCAAAAACGGTTCCATTACCTCCGTTCAGGCGGTATATGTGCCGGCTGACGACCTGACTGATCCGGCGCCGGCGACGACCTTTGCCCACCTGGATGCAACGACGGTTTTGTCACGTCAGATTGCCGAGTTGGGGATTTATCCGGCGGTTGATCCGCTTGATTCGACCAGTCGGGTGTTGTCTCCGGATGTGGTTGGTGAGGAGCATTATGCGGTTGCCCGCGGGGTGCAGGAGATTTTGCAGAAATATAAGTCTTTGCAGGATATTATTGCCATTCTGGGGATGGATGAGTTGTCGGAAGATGATAAACTGACCGTGGCGCGTGCCCGCAAGATTCAGCGCTTTTTGTCACAGCCGTTCCATGTGGCGGAAGTCTTTACCGGAACGCCCGGCGTGTTTGTTAAACTGGAGGACACGATTAAAGGCTTTAAGGGCATTCTGGAAGGCAAGTATGATGATATTCCGGAGCAGGCCTTTTATATGGTCGGCACGATAGAGGATGTGTTGGAGAAGGCTAAAAAACTTGGCTGAAAAAACTGTAAAAACTGTGTATAATGGTCGACTAATACAGATTTTGCGAGACGGAGAAATGCTCATGTACTCTTTTGTACACTCCGCTTTCTCCGCTCTGAAATCTTATTATTCGACTCATTCTCCACAGTTTTTGAAAGGTTTGAGTTATGGTCGATTAATACAGATTTTGCGAGACGGAGAAATGCTCATGTACTCTTTTGTATACTCCGTTTCCTCCGCTCTGAAATCTTATTATTCGACTCATTCTCCACAGTTTTTGAAAGGTTTGAGTCATGGTCGATTAATACAGATTTTGCGAGACGGAGAAATGCTCATGTACTCTTTTGTATACTCCGCTTTCTCTGCTCTGAAATCTTATTATTCGACTCATTCTCCACAGTTTTTGAAAAGTTTGAGTCATGGTCGGTTAGTGCAGTTTTGGCGAGGAGAGGTTTATGGCAGAAGTTATCTTAAAATTATCGCAGCCCAATAAGTTATCTGGAGAGATTAAAGCTGACAAAATTGTGTTGCCGGCAGTCAAAGGGGATTTGACGGTTTTGCCCCGCCGGGCGCCGTTGTCTTTGTTGCTGCGCAACGGACAAGTTAAACTGTTGGATCAGGATAACCGGATAACCTGCAGATATTTTGTGCAGGGTGGCGTGGCTGATGTGGCTGAAGATGTTTGTCAGGTGACTTCGCCGCGGATTGTGCTCAGTGATGAGATGACCCGGGAGGCAGCCAGACAACGTTTGGAAGCGGCGGTGATGCCTGAAGACAGGGATTATTATCAGATGATGATTGATGAATTTGATTTGTTCGAAAAGTCTAAGTAAAGTCTCAGCTTGAGGGCGGAAGGGACTGAATTTTCAGTCCCTTTTTTAGCCTTGGAATTGTCATTTTTTTTATTATATTATGTTGAATAATGAGGAAAGGCAAGAACAAAGCCCTGCCTTTTTTATATAATTTCCAATGATCAAGTATTGGAGAAATGCAATTTTTATTGGTTGTTTATTTTATCCTAAAGTATGTATTGTGTAAAATACGATGAAGGCAATGGCGAGACATGCTATGGTATAAATTTTCGGATGTTTCAGTAAAGGACTCATAAGGCTTAAATCTTTTTCTTTTGAGCCGGGCATGAAAATCAGAAAAAGACAGATCAGTACATATAAAATAAGGATTGTGCCGAAGGTATTTTTCAGATAATTGTGTGAAAATATTTTTTCTTTTTCTATATAATTTATGTAAAAATTTGTAAGATATGCTATAGAGAATATTAAGATAAATAAAGTTCCTTTTATTTTGAGGTCACGGCTTCGTTTTTGAATGACGGCAAGCATAGCATAAAAGACAAGCAGTGCACTTAAAAGTGTCAGAAATAATATTTCCTGGGCGTATATGATTCTGAAAAAGAGATTAATCGTCAAAACTGCCCCAAAAAACTGGAGACGATTAAATACGCCTTGGAAAGAAAAATAAAACGTCAGCGGACTTTCGCCCCAAATTTCTTCATTCAGTTCTTTAATCTTATTTTTCATACTCTCTCCTTATGGGTCGGGAAATGAGGCGTTCAGGATATTAAACGCCTCATTTAAAGTCAAGACAGCCCTTTTATTTTATCATTTTTGATAAATTCTTTACAACCGGGTGTCGTTTTATTTTCCTGCCAAATGGATGCTATTAATCCGTAATATATCAGGCGAATAATTGCGGCAAAGGCGATATAACAGGCAAAGAAGTCAACGAAGTCAACTTCCGGCAGTTGCAGATAAAAGGTTTTGCAGAAGAATAATTCTCCGATTATACTGCCTATTCCCAAGATGGTGCTTAAAACTAATTTTATGCTCAGATATTTGTGATTTATTTTTTGGTCTGCTGTCATCTTTATAAAGAGTCTTGGTATTTTGATGTAAACAAACCAACAGATGAAAAAAAACACAAATATACTATAAAGTACTGTTAAAATCGGAGGAAATATAAATATTGACGCCAGAAACAATAAAGCGCCCGAAGATGATTTTGTTGATTCCTGTTTGTTCAATATCCTAGTATATTCTTTACTATTCGTTATCAACCTGAAAATGATATAAAGAAAAATCATATACAGGATAAGGGGGAAGAACATATATAAAAGTCCGACAGCCGCATTTGTCATGCTGCCTTGGGTTATCTCAAATTGATTATCGAAGATCATTCCTGAGCCAAAAGACAATATAAATATAATCATTTCAGGAATGAGAAACCGCAGTTTACATCCGAAAGGAAAGCGGCGAAACGTTATAATTTTGAAAAAGGTATAATAGGTTATTACAAACCAAAAATACATAAACAGGCTTTGGGGGCTAAAACGGCAAACGTTGTTTAAATCTTCTCTAAACCAATGAAAATAGTTATTCCAATCAAATTTTTGGTAATTATTTATGCCGGCATCCATACATATCAGTTCATCGATAAAGAGGCCGCTGCTATTGATAACCAAGATGATAAATAACAATTCCAAAATCAGATATTTAACTATTTTCATTGGTATATTCTGTAATTTTCTGTTGTGAATCAGTTGCAGAGAAGCTTAAGGGATATATTAATTTAAGGTATTTGAGCCGCATTAACGACCGGGCACTTTCCTTCTGCACAAGCTTCAAGAGCAGTAATTTTTTGTAGTTCCGGCAGATTATAAATCGTTGCCAAGCCGCAAAACAATATAAACCACAATACAAACTTGCCGGATTTTAACGGTGCCAGACTGACAGCGGCCATCATCAGCATAAACACATAAAATTTATGTTCAATATTGATTAGCTGAGTATTCTCTGTTGACAAGAGCATATATCCATAATTTGCCAAACATAAAATGAGGCACATTCCCCAAGTGATCCACCAGAGTTTTTGAAATTTATTCATTTCCGCCTCCTTGATGAATGCCGGTTGCAGGGGTATAGGTTTGGTTAACCGACGGGATGTGGTGTAACCAATATGGTGTCAGGGCGAATAATACCAACCACAATATCATTTCCAGTTTGAGCAGGGCTGGGGATTTACGTTTCAGGAGTAAAAGAATTCCCAACAGGGCTTAAAGAACCATATATATAATTTATGGATTTTTGAGCCATAAAAAGTGTTGCATCTTCATCTTGTGTTAAGGAAAGTTCCCAAATATTCAAGCCGCATGTTTGCTGGAGTTGTCCTAAACAAAAGATAGCAATCAATACGGCGGCAATTTTATCAAGAAAAATTAAAACTTTTTGCATTTGATGTTCTGAATGTCAGTTGCAAAGGTTGTTTATTTTATCCTAAAGTATGTATTGTGTAAAATACGATGAAGGCAATGGCGAGACATGCTATGGTATAAATTTTCGGATGCTTCAGTAAAGGACTCGTAAGGGATAAATCTTTTTCTTTTGAGCCGGGCATGAAAACCAGAAATGTTACGACTAATATATATAAGATGATAATGCCGCAAAAAATGTTTTTTAAATAATTGTTTCCCATTACGTTTTCTATTCCCAGCAGCTTACTATAAATTAATACAGGAAAGAACATAGAATAACTCAAAATAAATAAAGTTCCTTTCATTTTGAGGTCACGGCTTCGTTTTTGAATGACGGCAAGCATAGCATAAAAGACAAGCAGTGCGCTTAAAAGTGTCAGAAATAGTATTTCCTGGGCGTATATGATTCTGAAAAAGAGATTAATCGTCATAACTGCCCCAAAAAACTGGAGACGATTAAATACGCCTTGGAAAGAAAAATAAAACGTCAGCGGACTTTCGCCCCAAATTTCTTCATTCAGTTCTTTAATCTTATTTTTCATGCTCTCTCCTTATGAGCCGGGAAATGAGGCGTTCAGGATATTAAACGCCTCATTTAAAGTCAAGACAGCCTTTTTATTTTATCATTTTTGATAAATTCTTTACAACCGGGTGTCGTTTTATTTTTGATAAGCCTTTTCCGGCCAAACCATCAGCGGCAATATCGATTGCATAGTTTGCATATTTGTAGGCTTTACCTAAGTTAACATCATCTGCCAATTTTTCAAGTTCTTTTTGGCGTCTTTCATATCCTCCGTTTTCGAGAATATCACTGACCATATCATAGCCTCCCATTGTTGCCGTATTAATTCCATGTTCTATTCCGCCTAAAACACCTTGTCCAAATCCTTTAACTCCTTCCCAAAGAATATCTCCTGTAGAAAAACCTTTCGGATGGGGGTTAACATAAACCGGTTTGTCAGGTCTTGCCAAATCATTGTTTTCCCAGCCTGTATTGGACTGCGCCCAAGGGGTTGGGGTCTGATTTTGCATATTCTCAATATTTTTTTGAATATTTGAGTCTCCGAATCCGTAATTATTTTCGGGATTACCCCAGAAATTTGTGCCGTATTGCGGATAATTTCCGGTGATTCCCTGTTGGTTATAATTCCGGATGAGCTGGTTTTCCCGTTTTTGGCGGGCAACCTGATATTCCAGTTCGTCCCTTGTTGTGAAACCGTTGTGGTTGACGCCATAGCTGTCGATTCTGTTGTCACCGCTCATATAGCCCAGCGGTGATTTATATCTTGGATACATTTCCATTTTTTTCTCCTAACTTTTTAAAAATTAACATAAAAAAAGAGCCATGACGCATGACTCTTACCTGCGAACGGGTTTTGGTTTGGATTCGTTCCCATTCTATCTGTTTTTATAGCAAAATCGTTCTTAAATGTCCCCTACTTTTTTGTCCCGACAAAATTTTTTTCGATTTGAGGGGAAATGTTTGGTTGTCTTGAGGATTGTCTTTTGAGGTGGAGAGATAACATTTTTGTTCAGAACAACAGCAGGGCAGGAGGTGCCGCAAAATAGTTGTTGAGTTTGTTGAATTTTTGTGTTATTTTTGCCGGACATTAATAATTTGTTGGGAAAGTTGCGCTATTATACCGCATAATTGGGTTTTCAGTTTTTTTTGAAGGATAAGGACATGACATTTAGGAGCGCTTTGGAAGTGTATGACAACACGCTGGTGCCGATGGTGATTGAACAAACCTCCCGCGGGGAGAGGTCTTTTGACATTTATTCCCGGTTGTTGAAAGAGCGGATTATTTTTCTGACCGGCGAGGTGAATGACGAAGTGTCTTCTCTGGTGTGTGCGCAGCTGTTGTTTCTGGAGTCCGAAAATCCTAAAAAAGATGTTTATATGTATATTAATTCTCCGGGAGGGGTGGTGACTTCCGGTTTGGCGATGTATGACACCATGCAATATATCAGTTGTGACGTGCATACTCTTTGTATCGGTCAGGCTTGTTCCATGGGGTCGCTGCTGTTGACGGCCGGGACGCCGGGCAAGCGTTTTGCTTTGCCGAATTCGCGTATTATGATTCATCAGCCGAGCGGCGGGGCACAGGGAAAAGCGTCGGATATTGAAATTCAGGCCAATGAGATTTTGAAAATGAAACGGGCGCTGAATAATTTGTATGTCAAGCATACCGGGCAGAAGCTCAGCGTGATTGAAAAAGCGATGGATCGGGATAATTTTATGAGCCCGGAGGAGGCTTTGAAGTTTGGTTTGATTGATCAGATTGTGGCTAATCGTGACGAGATAAAAAAATAAGGAAAAGCAATGAGCGATAAAGATAACGATAAAAACGAGATTTTGCATTGTTCTTTTTGCGGCAAAAGTCAGGATGAAGTAAAAAAACTGGTGGCCGGCCGCGGTGTTTATATTTGTGATGAATGCATTGAGGTCTGCATTAATATTGTTGCTGATGAGCTGAGTGAGATGGCGCAGGGCGAGGGTGGAAATACGGCCGAAAAACTGCCGACACCTTCGAAGATCAAAGAGTTTCTTGATCAGTATGTCATCGGGCAGGATTATGCCAAGAAAGTGTTGTCAGTGGCGGTGTATAATCATTACAAACGTTTGAACAGCAAAAAAGTCAATAAAGATATTGATATTCAGAAGTCGAATGTGATTCTAATCGGTTCGACCGGCAGCGGCAAGACCTTGCTGGCGCAGACTCTGGCCAAAATTCTGGATGTTCCGTTTGCCATTGCCGATGCAACGACGCTTACGGAGGCCGGTTATGTCGGTGAGGATGTTGAAAACATTATTCTGAAGCTGGTGCAGAATGCCAATTATGATTTGGAAAAAGCTCAGCGCGGTATTGTCTATATTGATGAAATTGACAAGATTACGCGCAAGTCGGACGGGCCGTCGATTACCCGGGATGTGTCCGGTGAGGGTGTGCAACAGGCTTTGCTGAAAATTATTGAGGGGACGGTGGCAAATGTTCCGCCGCAGGGCGGGCGCAAGCATCCGCAGCAGGAGTTTTTGCATGTGGATACGACTAATATTCTGTTTATTTGCGGTGGCGCTTTTGCCGGTTTGGAAAAAATTGTCGCGCATCGCGGGTCGGATACATCTATTGGTTTCGGTGCCAAGGTTGAAGCGCCGGAAGATAAGGGAATCGGTGAGATTATCAAAGACGTACAGCCGGAGGATTTGCTTAAATACGGTTTGATTCCGGAGTTTATCGGGCGTTTGCCGATTATTGCCACGCTGGGTGATTTGGATGAAGATGCTTTGGTCAGGGTTTTGACTGAGCCGAAAAATGCGCTGGTTAAGCAGTATACGACTTTGTTTGAAATGGAAGGTGTCAAGCTGACCATTACGGATGAAGCACTACGGGCCATTGCCAAAAAGGCGATTGAGCGTAAAACAGGTGCGCGCGGGCTGCGGGCGATTATGGAAGATAATCTGTTGGAATTGATGTATGATATTCCGGATATGAAAGACGTTGTGGAAATCATTATTGATGACGATGTGATTAACAATGGTGCTAAACCGGAGTTTGTTAAGGGAAAACGTGAGGAGACTGAGCCGGACGCCGGTGAAAAGACAGCCTGAAAAAAGCAGTTTGTTTTTGCTGAATGATGTTGGGGCCTTCGTTGCAACAAAATATTCCTTCCCTAGATATTTGGGAAGGAATATTTTTTGAGAAAAATAAATTCTGGTTTAATTAAGCATTATAGCATGTTGTGCAGGTATTTACTTCTTTTCCCTCGTAGCTGGAGCATCTGAGGGTATCTGTAGAAGCTGCTTCGCATTCTTCTTTTGTATTTTTGGAAATTTTAGACATGACTTTTCCATAACCGCCGCAAGAGGGTAATTCGGAAGATACCGTGCACGTACAATTTTTTTCATATCTGCCGGTATTTGTTATCCGATAGCATTTACTTTCAATTTTGCAATTTTTTGCAATAGCTTTATAGCTTTTGCATATTTCACAGCGGTAGCATGTATTTCCGCATTCGTCAGAGGAGGTTTTGATTGTTCCTGCACAGGAGGTTGGTCTAGATTGTCCTGCACACGAGTTATTGCAGCTTCTTTCGGTATACAGGGTTTGTCCGGTACAGGAGTTGTAGCAGGAGTTGTAATATTTCATACCGGCATGAGATGTTGATCCGGAGCAGGAGGAGCAGCAGTTGCAAGAGGCGTAGTAGGTGTTGTTTCCGGATTTGCAGGGGCTTGTGCCGCCGCAGCTGCAGGTTTGGGTGACGGAGCAGGTTGCGGCTTTGCGTTTATAAAGTTTTCCTTTGGTGCAGTGGTCGCAGTAGTCGTTGCCGTCTTTCACCCAGCCGTTTCCGTTTGCGCCGGTGAGCTGGCTTTCAGTGTAGTCATATCCGGCCGGGCATGAGGTTGTGCAGCATTTTTTGCAGGTATAGCCGCAGCCATCGTCGCCGTTATTTTCACCGGAGCAGGTTGTGGCGGAGTTTGTGGGACAGGTTTCAGTGCAGCAGATGCCGAAAGAGTTATCGTATTGGCAGCGCTGGTCTTTGCGGAGTTTTTGTCCGGCGGGGCAGGTGTTGGTATAGCCATCTTCTTTGCAGGCTCTTTGGTTGTCCAGTTCGCAGGAGGCGTATTGTCCGTTGCAGGCGTCTCCGACGCCATAATAAGGTTTGGTGCAAGTGACCAGCCCCGGCTTACAT